>NZ_JBLYPL010000010.1:0-248632 GCF_051851855.1 Rahnella sp. ATs2
GAAGGCCCGAATTCACGGGCCTCATTTCCTTAAATGACTGGCATCCGCCACCCGGCTCCTTTCACCTTACTGCGGATTACTCCACTTCAAGCGCCTGCCAGAACTGATCCAGCATTTTTCTGGCGGACGGTCTGGCGGATGCCACTTTCACCGGCAGTTCTGGCGGCATACCGGGTTTCATTTCGCCGAGATTAAACACAAAGGTGTAATCCGGTTCCTGTCCCATGCGTAAATCGCTGACCAGAATGTGGCCACCCTGCTCTTTTACGCTGAAGAAACCGTGGCTGAACCAGGCGATGCGCGCCAGAAACGCATTATCTTTATGCGCCTCGTATAACGCTTCGCCGCGCGGATAAAAGCGAAAGCGGATTGGTGAATCCGGATGCAACAGCGAGGTGAATCCTTCGCCGTAGCTGTCCTTATTCATCACCACCACGCGCCATACCAGTGAATTGAGCGGCGTCGGCGTGACCAGCACCTGCGTGCTTTCGATATTCTGGCGTTGTAATTCCTCGCCAACATGCCGCGTCACCTGGTGTTGCTCGAAAGCGGTACAGGCCAGATACAAACAACTCATCCCCAGCAGCACGTTATTCCACGTGATCCCGCGCTGTTGCTCGCGGTACAGCGCCAGCCCGACGCCGATGATCAGCGGTAAGGTATACAGCGGATCGACGATGAAAATGCTGCCGACCGCAAACGGATAGTTTGTGAAAGGTAATCCGAGCTGCGTACCGTAAACGGTCATTAAGTCCAGCAGCGGATGGGTGATCAGCGCCAGCCAGACCGCGCCCCACCAGTGTTTGAAATGCCGCCCGCCGCTGAGCAGTTTTGCCATCAGCCAGGCCAGCAGCGGTGAAATCAACGTCAGATACAACAGCGCATGAGTTTCAGTGCGGTGCATCGTCATATTGCTGATGGCGTCACCGTGATCGTAAAACACATCCAGATCGGGCAACGTACCGCAGACTGCACCGGCCAGCGCGGATTTCCACACCGGCGCGCGTTTGCCCATCACCGCGATACCGACCGCCGCGCCCAATACTAACTGAGAAACCGAATCCATCCTGACCTCTTTAAGCCCGAAGCTGAATGCCTTCGGTAATAATGTGCTGCACGTTATTCACCGTCTGTTCAAAAAACTCAGGATCGCTTAGCGTTTTACCGGTGATAGCCTCAACCTGTACGCCAAAGTCCGCATAATGCTGGGTGGTTGCCCACAGCATAAAAATCAGCTGCATCGGATCAACCGGAGCGATCAGCTCATCTTTGATCCAGCCGCGAATAACATCCGATTTATCTTCCACCAGCGTTTTCAGGCTGCCGCCCAGTTCCTGTTTCAGTAACGGCGCGCCCTGCACCATCTCCAGACAAAACAGCCGCGATGCCTGCGGATGGTCACGGGATACACACAGTTTCAGGCGGATATATTCGCGTATCGCTTCCAGCGGATGCTGATCAGACTGCAATGCTTTTAGCGGCGCCAGCCAGATATCCAGCAGCCCTTTCAGTACCGCAATATACAAATCTTCTTTTGACGGGAAGTAATACAGCAGGTTGGTTTTGGACACATCGGCGCGCTCGGCAACCTGATCCAGACTGGTGCCATGAATGCCGTACAACGAAAAGAATTCCAGCGCTGCCGCCATGATATTGCCGCGCTTGGCAGCGACCGCCCTTGAGCGACGCGTCGGGGTTTTTGCCGCCGTATGACGGGATTTTTTCTCTCCGGCGGCAGGCTGCGGAGGTTCGACCAATGGCTTCACAACGTCTCCCTGAGACAAACAGCAAGGCTGAAATCATAGCAAATGGCGCTACAGGCGACTATCGCTATGCACCCCGATGATGGAAGTAACACTGACTACATCAATGCGTAACCACTAAGGATTATAAATTTAACAATTTTGCACCATTTATGCTCAATCCTGCCTGATACACGTGCAGTTATTTTTGACCAGATGGTCTGAAACAGACCGTTTGCTCCACCAAAATTTCGGACTTGTTTTTAACCTGCTGATAATCATCATGATTTAAAAACTGGCATCCGCTTTGCAATAACCTTTCCGTCAGGAGATTTCAGCACGGTGCAATTCGGAACCCGCAGGACGCACTCAAGCCGCGCAGAGATTTTCGCAAGCCCTTGTTTTGGTACTTATTATTTTCAATCGAGGTGAGCTATGAAAATCGGTGTCTTTATTCCTATCGGCAACAACGGCTGGTTAATTTCAGAAACTGCGCCGCAGTACAAACCGACCTTCGAACTGAACAAAACCATCGTGCAGAAAGCGGAGCACTACCATTTCGATTTCGCGCTGTCGATGATCAAACTGCGCGGCTTCGGTGGCAAAACCGAATTTTGGGAACACAACATGGAGTCATTCACGCTGATGGCCGGTCTTGCCGCCGTGACCTCCCGCATCCAGCTTTACGCCACCGCCGCCACGCTGGTGATGCCTCCGGCGATCGTGGCGCGCATGGCTGCCACTATCGACTCAATCTCTAATGGCCGTTTCGGCGTGAATGTCGTCACCGGCTGGCAGAAACCAGAATACGAACAAATGGGCATGTGGCCGGGCGACGACTATTTCACCCGCCGCTATGACTACCTGACCGAATACGTCAGCGTTCTGCGCGACCTGTGGGGCACCGGCCACTGCACGCTCGACGGCGAATTCTTCAAAATGGACGACTGCCGCGTCAGCCCCCGTCCGCAGAGCGAAATGAAAGTGATCTGCGCAGGCCAGAGCGATGCCGGTATGGCGTTCTCCGCCAGACACGCCGACTTCAACTTCTGCTTCGGTAAAGGCGTTAACACGCCGACCGCCTTTGCGCCAACCGCTGCGCGCATGAAAACGGCGGCAGAAGCTGAAAACCGCGACGTTTCTTCTTATGTCCTGTTTATGGTGATTGCCGACGAAACCGATGCCGCTGCCCGTGCCAAATGGGAGTTATATAAATCTGGTGCTGATGCAGATGCACTGGCGTGGCTCACCGATCAGAGCAGCAAAGACACCAAATCCGGAGCCGATACCAACGTACGCCAGATGGCTGACCCGACTTCGGCGGTCAATATCAACATGGGCACACTGGTGGGTTCTTACGCCAGCGTCGCCAGAATGCTCGATGAAATCGACACCGTGCCCGGCGCAGGCGGCGTGCTGCTGACCTTTGATGATTTTGTGCAAGGCATTGAAAACTTCGGCCGTTACATCCAGCCATTAATGAAAACCCGCCAGCACATCGGCACTGAGCAGAAAGAGGTCGCATGATGAACGTTGTTGAGAATCAAACTGTGGTCCGCCGTGAACCCCAAAATACCGGCGAGGAAGCGATCCTCACAGCACGTCCTGAAGCCATTGCTTTCACGCCGCAACAAACGGCGCTGATCGTGGTGGATATGCAAAACGCCTATGCCTCACAGGGCGGTTATCTGGTTCTGGCGGGCTTTGACGTTTCCGCCACCGCGCCGGTGATTGCCAATATCAAAGTGGCGATTGCTGCCGCCCGTGCCGCCGGTATCAAAGTGATTTTCTTTCAGAACGGCTGGGACAACCAGTATGTCGAAGCTGGCGGTGCCGGTTCGCCGAACTTCCATAAATCCAACGCACTGAAAACTATGCGCAAGCGCCCGGAACTGATGGGTAAACTGCTGGCAAAAGGCGACTGGGATTATGACCTGGTCGACGAACTTCAGCCGCAACCTGGCGACATTGTGTTGCCCAAACCGCGCTACAGCGGCTTCTTCAATACCCAGCTCGACAGCCTGCTGCGCAGTTACGGTATTCATCATCTGGTCTTCACCGGCATCGCCACCAACGTCTGCGTCGAATCCACGCTGCGCGACGGGTTCTTTCTGGAATATTTCGGCGTGGTGCTGGAAGACGCCACCCATCAGGCCGGACCGGAATTCGCGCAAAAAGCCGCGATTTATAACATCGAAACCTTCTTTGGCTGGGTCTCCAGCGTGCGCAATTTCTGCGACGCCGTAGGCTACAAAACTGAACAAAACGCGGCCTGACCGCTTTCTGAAAAGGACGATTAACCATGCCTAAAAGCGCCATTATTCCGGCTGGCAGCGGCGTTCCGCTGGCACCTTTTGTTCCGGGCACTCTCGCCGATGGCGTGGTGTATGTTTCCGGCACCCTGCCGTTTGATAAAGACAATAACGTGGTGCATGTCGGCGATGCCGCCGCGCAAACCCGTCATGTGCTGGAGATCATCAAAAGCGTGATCGAAACCGCAGGCGGCACCATGGATGACGTCACCATGAACTCGATTTTCATCACCGACTGGGCAAATTACGGCGCAGTGAATCAGGTGTATGCCGAATATTTTCCGGGAGAAAAACCGGCACGTTTCTGCATTCAGTGCGGGCTGGTGAAACCGGATGCGCTGATCGAAATCGCGTCCATCGCCCATATCGGCAAATAATCCGTGCGATGGAACCTGTCCTGAACTCCCTGAGGTAACAGCATGTATTACAAGATACTGGGTAAGAAAAATGCTGATGCAGAAACCGTCGTACTTTCTTCCGGCCTCGGCGGTTCCGGCGGCTTCTGGCAGCCACAGCTGGCGATGCTCGCGGAACATTTTCGCGTAGTGGTTTACGATCAGCACGGTACCGGCGTTAGTCAGGGCACGGTGCCCGCCGGTTACCGCATGGAAGACATGGCCGATGAGCTGGCAGGCATGCTCAACGAGCTGGAAATCAGCCGCTGTCATCTGGTCGGTCACGCTCTCGGCGGCATTATCGGCCTGCATCTTGCCCTGCGATATCCGGCATTGCTGCAAAGTCTGGTGGTGATTAACGGCTGGACGAAGCTCGACAGCCAGACGCGGCGCTGTTTTGAAGTGCGGCAGAATCTGCTGCTCAACAGCGGCGTGGATGCCTATGTGCAGGCGCAACCGCTGTTTCTGTATCCGGGTGACTGGCTTTCTGAACATGAGGCGTTATTGCAGGAAGAGCGCCAGCAACAGGTGGCGCATTTTCAGGGGATGGAAAACCTGCTGCACCGTTTGCAGGCGCTGATGGATTCAGACCTGACGGACAGCCTGGACCAGGTGATTGCCCCGACGCTGGCCTTCAGCGCTAAAGACGATTTGCTGGTGCCGTGGTCGCGGTCGGTGGATCTGGCTTCCCGCCTGCCCCAGGGCGAACACACACAAATGCTGTACGGCGGCCATGCCATGAGCGTGACCGACCCGGAAACCTTTAACCCGATTTTACTGGACTGGCTGCGGCGGCATTCAGCGCAAGCGCCCGCTACGCCGTCCGGTCACCTGCCCACGGAGACATCATGGCCGAAGCATTAACCGCCAGCGCACTGGCGACTTTATTCACCGAAGCCCGCACCCACAATGGCTGGCTGGATAAACCGGTGACCGGCGAACAGCTGAGAACGATTTACGAACTGGCGCGCATGGGCCCGACCTCGGCCAACTGCAGCCCGGTGCGCATCGTGTTTATACAGAGTCAGGAAGCGAAAGAAAAACTGGCTCCTGCGCTTTCGGGCGGCAATCTGAAAAAAACGATGACCGCACCGGTGACGGCGATCATTGCCTGGGACCCGGAATTCTACGAATTGCTGCCCGAACTGTATCCGTCCGGCGATGCCCGTTCGTGGTTCACCTCCAGCCCGCAACTGGCGCAGGATACGGCGTTTCGCAACAGCAGTTTGCAGGCCGCGTATCTGATCATGGCCTGTCGCTCGCTCGGCCTGGACACCGGCGCAATGTCCGGTTTTGACAATGTCAGGGTCGATGAAACGTTTCTGGCGCAGGAAGGCTGGAAATCTAATTTTCTGATCAACATCGGTTACGGCGACAGCAGCAAAGTGTATCCCCGTGCGCCGCGCCTTGATTTCAACCGCGCCTGCCGTGTGCTGTAAGCATCACTGAATAAATTCTGAGGACATGACCATGCAATCCACCCTGAACGCCACATTGTCTGCGACCGATATGCCCGCCGTTGAAAAACAAGCCACTGTCGAGAAACAGGCCGCCGTTGAAAAACAAGCCGCCGTTGAGAAACAAGAGTATCGCGATGCGATGGCGCGGCTTGGTTCTGCCGTCAATATCATCACTACCGACGGCCCCGGCGGACGTGCAGGTTTCACCGCCTCTGCAGTGTGCAGCGTGACCGATACGCCGCCGACATTGCTGGTGTGCCTGAACCGCTCAGCATCCGTGCATTCAGCGTTTACGCAAAATCAGGTGCTGTGCGTAAACACGCTGGCTGATTGTCATGAGTCACTGTCCAATTTATTCGGCGGAAAAACGCCAATGGAACAACGCTTTGACGCCGCCGAATGGGCGCGCCTCGCCACGGGTTCGCCCATCCTCACCGACGCGCTGGTGTCGTTTGACTGCAAAGTCACACAAATCACCCTCGTCGGCACCCATGACATCCTGATTTGTGAAGCCGTTGCATTGCGACGCAACGACGACAGCCACGGACTGGTGTATTTCGACCGGCGCTATCACCCGCTGATGCGTCAGATAGCCTGATAACTCAATCCTCTCAACTTAGTAAGGGTCGTGCATGGCAAATACCTGGTTTCCACAATGGCGTAAAAGAGAAGGCAATCTGGATGGCGTGGTGATCGCACCGGATGAACGACTGCCGTTCGGATCGACAGTGATCATGGGGCTGCAACATACGGTGGCAATGTTTGGTGCCACCGTCTTAATGCCCTTGCTGATGGGTTTTGACGCCAACATGGCGATTTTGATGTCGGGCATCGGTACCCTGCTGTTCTTCCTGGTCGTCGGCGGGCGTGTGCCCAGTTATCTCGGTTCCAGCGCTGCGTTTGTCGGGCTGGTGATCGCGGTGACCGGCTACAGCGGCCACGGCGCCAACCCGAATATCGGCGTGGCGCTGGGCGGTATTATTGCCTGCGGCGTGGTCTATACGCTGATCGGTTTTGTGGTGATGGCGGTCGGCACGCGCTGGATTGAACGCCTGATGCCGCCGGTCGTCACCGGTGCGGTGGTGATGGCGATCGGCCTGAACCTCGCGCCGATTGCCATTAACAGCGTATCGGCTTCTTCATTCGACAGCTGGATGGCGGTGATGACCGTGCTGTGTATCGGCTCAGTGGCGGTGTTCACCCGCGGTCTGGTGCAGCGTCTTTTGCTGCTGCTCGGGCTGGTGGCGGCATATCTGATTTACATGGTGATCACCAACGGACTCGGGCTCGGTACTCCGGTGGATTTCAGCGCCGTAGCCCAGGCGCCATGGTTTGGCGTGCCGGCCATCACCACGCCGGTATTCAGCTCTCACGCCATGCTGATGATTGCACCGGTGGCGGTGATTCTGGTGGCGGAAAACCTCGGCCACATTAAAGCGGTGGCTGGCATGACTGGCAAAAACCTGGATCCCTACATGGGTCGCGCCTTTGTCGGTGACGGTCTGGCGACCTTACTTTCCGCCTCGGCGGGCGGTACCGGCGTCACCACTTACGCTGAAAACATCGGCGTGATGGCCGTGACTAAAATCTACTCCACGCTGATTTTTGTCGCTGCTGCCCTCGTTGCCATCGTGTTGGGCTTCTCGCCCAAATTTGGTGCACTGATCCACACCATTCCGGGGCCGGTACTCGGTGGCGCGTCGATTGTGGTGTTTGGATTAATCGCCGTGGCCGGTGCGCGTATCTGGGTACAAAATCAGGTGGATCTGGGACTTAACGGCAATCTGATCATGGTGGCGGTCACGCTGGTACTGGGCGCAGGCAACTTTACCCTGAGCCTGGGCGGTTTCAGCATGGGCGGCATTGGCACGGCGACCTTCGGTGCGATTCTGCTGAATGCCTTCCTGAGCCGCAGCAAACAGGTAAAAACACAGCCTGAAATAAAAACTGGCACAGAAGCTGCATTAAAAGATCACTGACGACCTCAGTTTCTCCTTAGCTCATCATTTTTGATGATCGCCAGCGGTTATCCGGTCCACCCGTCCGGATTAGCCGCTGGTTTTTTTCTTTCTGCCTCCCGCCCATTTTCCCTAATGCCGTTTCCAGCTAACGATTGCAAAATTCCTTCGTTCACCTCCCCCTTAAATTGGTTTGTTATGGGCTCAGCACTTTCGTTCTAAGAACGCATAAGTCATTCACCTGCCACCACACCAAATAAGAAAAAGGGTTTAACGATGAAGAACATTCGCCGGATTAACGCGGTTACCCGCGCACTGGCTTTAGGGGCACTTCTCACCAGCACGTTTTCCGCCATCGCCGCTGACGGCACACCGGTTCAGGGCGGCACCCTGATTTATCTCGAGCAACAGGCGCACACTAACCTGTATCCGCCCGCAGGCGGCTTCTATCCCAACGGCGGCATACTGAATCAGATCACCGATAAACTGACCTATCAGAATCCGAAGACGCTGGAAATTGAGCCGTGGATCGCCGAATCCTGGTCTTTCAATGCCGATAAAACCGAATACACATTCAAGCTGCGTCCGGGCGTGACCTTCTCCGACGGCACGCCGCTGGACGCCAGCGCGGTCGCCAAAAACTTTGATACTTACGGTCTGGGCAATAAAGCGCATCACCTGCCGGTTTCCGAAGTCATCAACAATTACGACCACAGCGAAGTGGTTGATCCACTAACCGTGAAGTTCTATTTCAAAAAATCCTCGCCGGGTTTCCTGCAGGGCACCGCGACGATTGGCTCCGGTCTGGTGTCGCTGAGCACGCTGGATCGTAACTTTGATGCGCTGGGCGACGCCACGCACATCATCGGTTCCGGCCCGTTCGTGGTCAGCAAAGAAACGCTGGGACGTGAAGTCGATCTGACGGCGCGGAAGGATTACAACTGGGGGCCGAAAAACCTCAAACAGCAAGGTCGCGCCAATCTTGACGGCATCAAAGTGATCGTCACCGGCGAAGACAGCGTGCGTATCGGCGCGCTGCTGGCGGGTCAGGCTGATTTCATCCGTCAGGTTCAGGCCTATGACGAGAAACAGGCTAAAGATCAGAACTTCCCGATTTATGCCGCGCCGACCAAAGGCGTTAACGACAGCATTTCGTTCCGTCCGGACAACGCGCTGGTGTCAGATCTGAAAGTGCGTCAGGCGCTGCTGCACGCCACCAACAGCAAACAGGTTGTCGACACGCTGTTCTCGCCAAACTATCCGCAGGCCACGTCTGTGATTGCCAAAACGGCGGCCGGTTATGTCGATCTGAGTAACAAACTGACTTACGACCCGACGCTGTCCAAAAAGCTGCTGGATGAAGCGGGCTGGAAACCGGGTCCGAACGGCATACGCCAGAAAGACGGCAAAACGCTGTCGCTGACTATTTATGAATCCCTGCCACAACCGCAGAACAAAGAAGTGTTGCAGCTGGTTTCTCAGCAGTGGAGCCAGGTCGGCGCGAAGCTGAACATTCTGGCGGGCGATGCGGGCAGCCGCGTGGCGGATAACCTCGATCCTGAGAAAACCCCGGCCAACGTGGTGGAAGTCGGACGTGCCGATCCGGACGTGATTAAAAGCTCCTTCTACCCGACTAACCGCGATGCGCTGCTGCAAAAAGGTGGCCTGAGCAGCAAGGTGAAAAGCTTCCGCGACGACAAACTCAACGATCTGCTGACCGCGATCTCTGCCGAAGTCGATCCGAAAAAACGTCTGGCACTGACCGGCGACGTGCAGAACTACCTGCTCGATCAGGCATACGTGATTCCAATTTTCGAAGAGCCGCAGGTGTTTGCCGGTGCGCCATATTTCAAAGGCGTGAGCTTTGAAGCGGTCGGGCGTCCGAGCTTCTATGGCGCTTGGCTGGAAAAGCATTAACAGACGGGAGTCAATCATGAGCCGATACGTAAGCGGTCGATTCGGGCAGGCATTGCTGGTGCTGTGGGCGGCGTTTACTGTCTCCTTCATCTTGTTGCAGGTGCTGCCCGGCGATGCGATTCTGATTAAATTCCAGAACCCGGACATGGGATTAAGCCCGGCGCAGATTGCCGATATGCGCGCTGCGTACGGCGCCGATGTGCCGGTCTGGCAACAATATCTGCATACGCTGGGTAATTTCCTGCGCGGGGATCTGGGCTATTCGATTCAGGCTGGCGTACCGGTCACCGAATTACTCAGCAGCAACTTTCCGCCGACGCTGCGTCTGGCACTGATTGGTTTCGCACTGGCCGCCGTGGTGGCCTTTGCGCTGGCATTTCTTTCCAGCCTGCTGCATTTCGGCTGGCTGAAAAACGCCTTACAGGCAGTGCCGTCGCTGTTTATTTCCATTCCCACCTTCTGGCTGGGCATCGCGCTGATTCAGTTCTTTTCGTTCCACCTGCGCTGGATCCCGGTGATCAATCCGGGCGAATGGGTCGGGCTGATTTTGCCGATTATCACGCTGGCGGTGCCGATTTCCGCGCCGCTGGCGCAGATCCTCATCCGCAGCATTGATCAGGTGCAAACCCAACCGTTCGTCGCCGTCGCCCGCGCCAAAGGCGCCAGCCGCAGCGGCGTGTTGTGGCGACATGTGGCACGCAACGCCCTGCTTCCGGCGCTGACCATTGCCGGTTTGCTGTTCGGCGAACTGATTGCGGGAGCACTGATCACCGAAACTGTCTTCGGTCTTAACGGCCTCGGACAACTGACCCAGCAGGCAGTCAACAATCAGGATGTCGCGGTATTGCAGGCGATTGTGGTGATTTCCTCCGCCGCCTTTGTCGGCATCAATTTACTGGTCGATTTGCTGTATCCGTTACTCGATCCGCGCCTTAAAGCTTCTGCTTCTAAAAACTCACGGGGAGCCACCGCATGAGCAGCTTACCGCTTGGCAAAAGTACGCTTTCATTGCCGCTCACACAGCGCCGCCGCTGGAAACCGGCCCGCCTGCAACCGGGATTAATCCTGGCGTGGCTGGTGATGGCGACCGTCATTTTGTGGGCGATTGCCCCCGGCTTATTCACGGATTACAGCGGCACCGAAGGGATTGCCGGTGCGCAGCGTCTTGCGCCGCAGGCCGGACACTGGCTGGGCACGGATCAGCTTGGCCGCGATGTGTACGCGCGTATTGTCTACGGCGCATCGCATTCACTTTCCGGCGCGCTGGTCGCCGTGGCGCTCGGGCTGGTATTCGGCACCGCACTCGGTCTCGCGGCCGGTGCCAGCGGCGGTCTGGTGGATGCCATTGTCATGCGCATCAACGACGTATTGCTGTCAATTCCCGGCCTGCTGCTGTCGCTGAGCGTGATTATTTTGCTTGGTTTCGGCACGGTTCATGCGGCGATTGCCGTCGGTGTGACGTCGGTTGCCAACTTCGCCAGACTGGCACGTGCTGAAGTGGTGCTGGTGCGTCACAGCGATTACGTCGAAGCGGCGTATGGCAGCGGCGGTTCCTTCTTCTCCATTTTGTGGCGACACATTTTGCCCAACTCGCTGACCTCAGTGATTGCCTTTTCTGCACTGCAGTTCGGCAGTGCCATTCTGGCGATTTCAACCCTGAGTTTTCTCGGTTACGGCACACCGCCGCCGACGCCGGAATGGGGTTTACTGATTGCCGAAGGCCGTAACTACATTTCCACAGCCTGGTGGCTGACCACCTTCCCCGGCGTGGTCGTGGTGTTAGTGGTGCTTTCCGCCAACCGCATCAGCCAGTCATTACGCAGGAGAACGCGATGAACGCACAGGCCACTTTTACGCATGACGCTCCGCCGGTTCTCGAACTGGAAAACGTGTCGATTGCCTACGACGGCAAACCGGTGGTGCATAACGTATCGTTTACGATTAACGCCGGGGAAGTGCTGGCGCTGGTCGGCGAATCCGGCTCAGGGAAAACCACCACCGCACAGGCGATTATTGGCCTGCTGGCGGAGAACGGCCATATCGAACAGGGCGAAATTCGCCTGAACGGCACGGACATCAGCCAGTGGTCGCAGCGCCGTCTGGATGCCCTGCGCGGCGCACGCATCAGCCTGATACCGCAGGATCCGACCAGTTCGCTGGATCCGGTCAAAACCATCGGTTCGCAGGTCGCGGAAATTCTTGATATCCACCAGCGACTGCCGCGTGCGCAGCGCGACGCCCGCGTGGTGGAGCTGCTTTCCCGCGTTGGCCTGTCACATCCTGAACAGCGGGCTAAACAGTATCCGCATGAACTTTCCGGCGGCATGAAACAGCGCGTTTTAATTGCCATCGCAATTGCGCTGCAACCGGCGCTGATCATCGCCGATGAGCCGACCAGCGCACTGGATGTCACGGTGCAAAAACGCATTCTGGATCTGATCGACGAACTGCGCCGCGAATTCGGTACTGCCGTGTTGCTGGTGACGCATGACCTGGCGATTGCCGCTGAACGCGCCGACCGGTTACTGGTATTCCGTCACGGCAAAGTGCAGGAACAGGGCATCACCCGCGAGGTGCTGGATGCGCCGAAAAGTGATTACACCCGCCAGCTGTTCGCCGATGTCCCTGCCCTTTCCGGCCGCCACCGCGCGCAACTTCGCACGGCGGAAGATCCGGTGCTGGTGGTCGAAAACATCACCCATGATTTCACGCTGGGGGGCAAAAACCAGGCGGCGTTCCGCGCTGTAGATCACGTCTCTTTCAGTATTCCGCGCGGTACCACGCATTCGCTGGTCGGCGAATCCGGCTCCGGCAAAACCACGCTGGCGCGCATTCTGCTCGGTTTTCAGAAACCGGACAGCGGACGCGTGCTGATTGACGGCGAAGACATCACGCGCCTGAAAGGCGAAGCCCTGCGTCAGCTGCGCAGGAAAATCCAGCTGGTGTATCAGAACCCGTTCGCCTCGCTGGATCCATCGCAAACGCTGTTCAAAGTGATCGAAGAACCGCTGCTGAATTTCGAAAAGATTCCCGCCGCCGTTCGCCGTGAACGGGTGCTGGATATCGCCCGCCGCGTGGCGCTGCCGGAAGAATTACTCAGCCGCAAACCGCGGGAACTGTCCGGCGGTCAGCGCCAGCGGGTGGCGATTGCGCGCGCATTAATCTTAGAGCCGAAAGTGCTGATCCTTGATGAAGCGACGTCGGCGCTCGACGTCACCGTGCAGGCGCAAATCCTGACGTTGCTTTCACAGTTACAGGATTCACTCGGCCTGACCTATTTGTTTATCTCGCACGATCTGGCAACCGTCCGGCAAATCTCGCACAGCGTCTCGGTGTTAAACCGGGGACAGCAGGTGGATTCCGGCGACGTGGAAGACGTTTTTGCCCTGCCTTCCAGCGATTACACCCGCCAGCTGATTGACGCCATACCCGGCCGCCATCGCGCCGCCTGAACCCGTACATGAAAGCCCGTACAGAAAAAAAGAGGGACATTATGAGTAGTAAACGTCTTGGATTCTTCACCCGCCTGCTGGACAACACCAGCGCGCAGGAACGTTACCGGCTGGCGACCGAGCAAATTATTCACGCCGAACAGTTAGGCTTTGATTCCGCGTGGGTCGCGCAGCACCATTTTCACGAGGCCGAAGGCGGCCTGCCTGCGCCGCTGGTTTTCCTCGCACAAGTGGCAGCGCATACCCGCTTTATCCGTCTCGGCACCGGCGTGATCACGCTGCCGATGGAAAACGCATTGCGCGTTGCCGAAGACACCGCCGTGCTGGATTTACTCTCCGGCGGACGGCTTGAAATCGGTTTAGGCTCGGGCGGTACGCCGACGTCATTCCCGCCGTTCGGGCTGGAAAGTCAGGATCGCGGCAAGGCCTTTGGCAGCAATCTGCAAACCCTGCTCACCGCCTGGCGCGGCGAACCGCTGGCAGGCACCGATAACCGTTTATATCCGGCGGCACCACAACTGGCGAACCGTATCTGGCAGGCGACGTTCTCGGTGGACGGCGGCGCACGTGCCGGTAAATCCGGCGACGGCCTGATGCTTTCGCGCACTCAGCCGCGTCCGCAAGATGCGCCAGATTTACGTCTCGATGAACTGCAAAACCCGATTATCGATGCCTATCTGGATGCACTGCCGGAAGGCGTGACGCCGCGCATCATGGGATCGCGTACCGCATTCGTCACTGAAAACGGCGATGAAGCTCGTGAACTGGCGCAAAAAGGCTTACGCCGTCAGGCCGAAAACCACCGCGCCAGCGGGCAGATTGTGAAAGGCGATACGCTGGACGATTACATCCGCGCTTTCGACGTGCATCTCGGCACGGCGGCACAGGTCAGCGCGACGTTGCAGGCCGATACCGCCCTGGCACGTGTCACCGATCTGGCGTTTCAGGTGCATTCCATCGATCCGCCGCACCCTTACATTTTACGTTCCATCGAACTGATTGCCCGTCACGTTGCGCCCGCGCTCGGCTGGGTTCGCCGCACGCCGCAACGCCGTGTTTCCACCTCCGCTGCCGACTCCTCATTCTCAAGGGAAGCCCTATGACTACCTATTCGACCGACCTGCTGGAAAAGCTGGCTGACATCGCCCCGGACTCGGCGCTGAAACAGGCTCGCGACACGCGTGATGCCGCGACCCGTCACGCACAGGGCAGCTATGACGCGCTGTTTACCGAACAGGATGGCGTGGATTTTTCACTGGCTGAACGCCTGCGGTTAGCGCAAAACGTCGCGCGCTGGCATGGCGATTCGCAACTGACTAACCACTATTCCGAACGTTTGCAGGACTTGCCCGACATCGACGAAACTGCCCGTCTCGACGCTGCGCTGACGCACGGTGAACGCCTGAGTTTCAAACCTGCCAGCGCGACGCCGGCGCATTTGCAGGCACTGAAAAAAGCGGGCTGGTCGGCGGATGCGATTGTCACACTGTCGCAACTGATCGCTTTCGTCAGTTTCCAGAGCCGTGTGCTGCGCAGCTACCGGCTGATTGGCGGCAAGCCGGTAGAGAACGGCAGCAATAAACCGGTCGGTGCCGCATTCTGGCGCACCGAACCGAACACCCACAGTGGCCGCGATGCACCACAGGCCTTTACCCAGGAAGAACTGGGCTGGGAGCCGTGGATACCGGCGAAAAAGCTGGAAGAATTTGATGAAGCCCAGCAGGCGATACTGGCGAAATTCGGTCATACGGATTCCGACTATTTCCGCCTGTTAGGCCGTAATCTGCCGGTGCTCGAACAGCGCACGCTGACCGACAAAGGAATTTTCTACACCTCCGGCGGGCTGCCGCGCAAAGAGCGCGAACTGGCCGCCACCGTCGCCAGCAAAATCAACGGCTGTATTTACTGCGCATCGGTGCATTCGCGCAAAGCCAGCCAGCTTTCCAAACAGACGGAAGATGTCCAGCGCCTGATCGACACCCCGCCGTGTGGCATTCTCAGCAAAGAACAATCCCCGCGCTGGCAGGCCGAAATTGATTTCGCCGCCGCGCTTTCCGCTACCCCACCGGTCGCCACTGAGCAGCACATTGCGGCGCTGCGCGAACAGGGTTTAGACGAACTTGAGATTGTCGATCTGGCGCAGTCTGCGGCGTTCTTCGCCTGGGCAAACCGTCTGATGTTAACCCTGGGAGAACCGTTTAATGACTGAAGCTCAACATCCGCAGCCCGTTCGCCCGCAGCTTGATCACGTGGTGATCAACGTCGCCGAACAACTGAATCAGGCCGAGCAGCAGTTCCGCCGCCTGGGATTCCATCTCACGCCGCGTGGTCATCACTCGCTGGGATCCAGTAATCATCTGGCAATTTTCGGTGAAAACTATCTGGAACTGCTCGGCTATGAGCCGGGCAACGCGCACACCCGCAAAGACCTGTGGCAGGCGCCGCTTGGCCTGACCGGTCTGGTGTGGAAAACGCAGAATTCATCGGCGGTGTACGAACATCTGCAACAGCAAAACATTGCGGGTTCCGCACCGGCAGAATTCTTTCGCCCTGTGGCGCTCAACGATGGCACCTCGCCGAATGCGCGTTTCCGTACCGTACCGCTGGCCGCCAGCCGCGTACCGAATGGCCGCAGTTTCTTCTGTCATCACCTGACGCCGGAACTGGTGTGGCGCAACGAATGGCAAAACCACCCGAACGCCGTTGCCGATATCACCGGTTTCGTGATTTCTGCGGCACATCCGCAGGACGCCGCAAAGGTCTATGGCGAGTTGTTTGGTGCCGCTGCACTGGAGATCAGACCGCAGGAAGTGACCCTGCGCGCGGGTCGCGCCACCGTCCGGTTTGTCACGCCGGAGCAAGCCACCGCTGAATTCGGCATTGTGCCGGAAGGCGAAAACGGCAGCGCACGGATGGTCGGACTGGAATTCGCCACCCGTTCACTGGAGGCCGTACGGAATAGTTTGCGGGTGGGGGAAATTACATTCAGGGATGACGTTGATCTCGTGTCTGTCCGGGCAGCGGACGGGCTAGGGGTCGCGCTTAAATTCAGCGAGGAATGATCTGCTTTTAGCTCCTCCCCCTGCGAAGGGGGAGGCCGGGAGGGGGTTTTAAGTATTAACGCAAATGCCTGCGCGGTGACTTAACCCGCTGATTTGTCTTTAATACCCCACCCCAACCCTCCCCTTCGCAGGGGAGGGAGTCGATCGAGTTTCCGCTGAAGACTTTAGATCTTTTCGCTCTTAGTTATCACTTTTATTTTGTTGCTTAAATTCCCTGATATGTTAAAACTCTGCTACTGCGAGTCTTAGACGGCTAAACGTCTAAATCCCCATCCGTCTATTTAATAAGGCCGAACGCCCAGTGACCACCTCCCTCCTTGAGATGCGCGATATCTCGATTTCATTTGCCGGTTTTCCTGCCCTGCGCCAGGTGGATTTCACGCTGGAAGGCGGTTCCGTCCATGCGTTAGTCGGCGCGAATGGCGCGGGGAAATCGACACTGATGGCGGTGCTTTCCGGCACGCATGAACATTACACCGGGCAGATCACTATCGACGGCAAAACCGCAAATATCCGCCTGCCGCATCATGCCCGCGAGCACGGGATTCATCTGGTGCAGCAGGAAGTGGACGTCGCGCTGGTGCCGACGCTGAACGTTGCCGAAAACATCATGCTCGACCGCCTTTCTGAACCGGGTCATCTGCATCACTGGCCGCAGCTTTACCGTCAGGCACAGTTACTGACCGAACAGCTTGGGCTGAACATCAACCTGCGGGCTCGCATCGAGAGCTGCACGCTGGCGGAAAAACAGCTGATTTTGCTGGCGCGGGCGTTATCGCATAAATGCCGGTTCCTGATCCTCGATGAACCGACCGCCCCGCTCGATCAGGCGGAAAGTGCGCGTCTGTTCGCACTGGTACGCAAGCTGAAAGCCGCCGGAATGGCGATTGTGTTTATCTCTCACCGTATCCATGAACTGCGTGATATCTGCGACCGCATGACGGTGCTGCGCGACGGGCGTCTGGTCAGCGATGACAGCATGGACGGCCTGAGCAACGAGCACATTATCGAGAAAATGATCGGCCATCAGCTCGACGATATCTATCCACCGCGCCGTCCGCCGCACAGCGGTGAAACGCTGCTAAGCATTCGCGGCATGCACGATAAAGACAAACTGCGCGATATCTCTCTGCGCCTGCATCGTGGCGAAATCCTCGGCATTGCCGGGCTGGCGGGTGCCGGAAAAACTGAACTGTGCAAGGCACTGTTTGGCGCGACGCCGAGTCAGGTGGAAAGCGGTGAACTGAATGGCAAACCCTGGAAACCGAAAGAACCGCATCTTTCGGTGGAACAGGGGCTGGCGTTAGTGCCGGAAGAACGGCGCAAGGAAGGGATTTTCATTGATGAAAATATCCCGATGAACCTGAGTGTGACCGCTGACGACACTTTTTCGCGCTGGAGTATTTTCAACGCGCGCCAGTCACTGTCATGGGCAAAAGACATTATCAGCCGCTTAGGCATTCGCGCTTCCGGGCCGATGCAGAAGCTGGCACGGCTTTCCGGCGGCAACCAGCAGAAGGTCGCTATCGGGAAATGGCTGCGCAGTGAGAGTCAGGTGTTGATCTTCGACGAACCGACCAAAGGCGTAGACATCAAAGCCAAAACGGACGTGTTCAGGCTGATCGACGGCCTGGCGCAACAGGGAAAAGGCATTATTTATGCTTCCGGTGAGTTCGCCGAACTGGTCGGTTTATGCGACCGCATTCTGGTGTTGTGGGATGGCCGCATTGTGGCCGAACTCGACGCCGCTAACGTCGACGAAGAAACCTTATTAGTCTATTCAACCGGAGGAACACCCGCGTGAACAAAGCCGTGGTGAGTAAAGAAAGCGTGCCCGCAGCGAGTCAGCCGTGGCGTCATCAGCTGTTCGAGTTTTTGTATAAATGGGGCATGTTGCTGACCGTGGTATTGCTGATCGCCGGTTTTGGTGTGGCATCAGATAACTTCCTCGAGCCGTCGAATATCATCAACATTTTGCGTTCGATTGCCATCGTGACGGTGATTGCTATCGGCGTATCGATTTCACTGGCGGTCGGCGGCTTCGATTTATCCGTCGGGTCAACGGCGTCACTCGCCAATGCGCTGGTGATTTCGATGTTCGTCTGGCACGGTTTCGGCACCACCGAAGCCATCTTAATCACGCTGGCGTTGTGTACGCTGGTCGGCCTGTTCAATGCCTTCCTGATTGTCATCCTGAAGATCCCTGACATGCTCGCCACCCTCGCCAGTTTGTTTGTGATTCAGGGCGCGGCGATGACTTACAGCTTTGGCGGCTCGATCACTGAAAACATGTTATTGCCGAGCGGTGACATGGCCGAAGGCACGGTGCCCGCGGTGTTCAGCCTGCTCGGTCAGGTGCCGGTGATTGTCATCGTGATGGCCGTCGTGACCATTGCGGTACAACTGTTTATGTCGCTGACCAAACATGGCCGCCGCATGTACGCCATCGGTGGTAACCCGCTGGCCGCACGTCTGGCGGGGATCCGCACCGCGCGTTATCGCGTGATTGCCTATGTGATGTCATCCGTTCTGGCCGGTGCTGGGGGTATTTTGCTGGCGTCACGTATCGGGTCTTCGCAGGTGAATGCCGGAGGCGGTTACCTGATGGACGCCGTTGCCGCCGCCTACATCGGCTTCTCGCTGGCAGGTTCCGGTAAACCGAATGCGCTGGGAACCCTGCTGGGCGCAGTTATTTTAGGCGTGCTGTCGAACGGCCTGGTGATGTTGTCGGTGCCGTATTACGCGATGGATATCATCAAAGGGCTGGTGCTGGCGGTGGCGCTGGCGCTGACGTACATTCAGAAGAGATAGCAGAGGCCGCTGCTATATTTCGGCTTTTTTAAGGTCAACACCGTGGGTTGCCACCCACACCCACAAAACCTTGGGTTGCCACCCAAACTGGCCTCAAGGTCGTGGGCTCGCCGCCCACACTGGCCCAAAGGGTTTTAAACGAAACCCTTTGGAATCCTGCGTTTTTTTAACTGCGCGCTATCGCTAGACACTATGTTTCAGTCACCGCAGCGACAGGCTGGAAATCTTGCCGCTGCGCGGTGCCTTCTCTCGGTCCTGAAGCCTGAGGTCTTCAGGCCGCTCCGTTCAGCAAGATTTCTGAATCGCCCGCACGATCTTAAATTCAAAGGCACAAAGATTTCATCTTTTAGATAGATGGAATGGCGTGCTCAAAATCCAGCTGAACGGAGCGACTTCGAGACCATAGGCTCGAAGACCGAGAGAAGGCAGTGCGAAGCACCTGGATTTGCGCCACTCGCTAATGCCCCAGAACATGTCCGTCGTGCCCGCGATAGCGCGCAGTGAAAGAGCCCGGGGGGTCTTGGGGGGTGGCGGCGATAGGCCGCCCCCCAAGTCGGTGTGGGCCGACGCCCACGGTTTTGACTTTAAAACATTTCACATCAGCACTTTATACATCACGCTCGTCGATTCCAGCATCCCTTCCGTCGACATCGCATAATGCGGGATCGTCCCGCTCAGGGTGAAACCGAGATTTTTATACAATGTCTGCGCCGGACTGCCCGTCACCGTATCCAGTACCAGCAGGGTTTTACCTTCTTCGCGTGCCAGCGCTTCGACTGCCGTCATCAGCTTACGGGCGAGCCCTTTACGGCGGCCGTCGGGGTGAACCATCAGTTTCACCACGTCACCGCGATGGATGCCGTTGGCGGGCTGATCGACCACCAGCTGCACAGTACCGGCAATTTTCCCTGCCACCCGCGCCACCAGCAGACGCTTTTCACCACGCTCAAAAGCTGGCAAAAGCTTTTGCCAGAAGGCCTGCGCCTGCACAAAACCAAAAGGCAAAATGAATCCGATACTTGCGCCGAGTGCGACGGATTGCATCAGCGTCTCCGCCAGCGCATCCAGATCCGCAGGCGTCAGCACGCCGCCCTGCACTTCGCTGATCACCACTTCTTCATTGCTGCTTTGCATGGGAATAACCCTTTTCATCAGAGGTTAAGGACGTGAAATAACGATGGCGTAACGGGCATCCTGCGGGCCGGGTACGTGAAAAGATGTTGTGCCGTGAAGATGAAAACGCAGACAGTCGCCCGCTTCCAGCCGGTAACAGCGGCCATCGAGGGTGAATTCCAGTACACCTTCCAGCATCCAGATGTGCTGTTCGAGGCCGTCCACCGGCGGGGAATCATACGAAATGGTCGCGCCTGATTTCAGCAAACCGGAAATCAGCTCAGCACGAAAACCGGGGGCGGGCGCGGAGACCGAACGACGCTCAAAACCGGTTTCGCGATCATGCCAGACAGGTTGCTGCGCGCGGCGTATAAGCTCCGGCGGGTTATCTTCCAGCGCCATCAGCAGGCGTGAAGTCGTCAGCCCGTAAGCCGCGCTCAGTTTGCCCAGCAAAGATGCCGTCGGGCTGGTTTCTGCCCGCTCGACTCGCGAAAGTGTGGCACGGCTGATACCGGTCAGTTGCGCCAGTTGTTCAAGTGACCAGCCCTGCCCGATACGTAATTCTGCCAGACGCTCAGCGAGACGCAGATCCTGACTTTCCTGCCCTTCTTCCATTTTCTTACCCTGCCGTTAAATCTCAATATCGGGAAAATATCTCTGATATGAGAACATTGCAAGTTAAAATAATGTAGGGGAAAAGTATTAGGCAAGTTGTACAAAAATAATAAAGTTGTACAGCTTTGCAATCTGGCGCTAGAGTTAGCATTGGTTAGTGCGAATATTATGGAATTCATTATGTCTCTTTACAGCATCGGCGAAGTTGCCCGAATTTGTGGTATCAACCCGGTCACTCTGCGTGCCTGGCAACGCCGTTACGGCTTGCTAAAACCGCAGCGCACCGAAGGCGGCCATCGTCTGTTTAATGATGATGACCTTGATACCATCCGCACTATTTTGGGCTGGATTAATCGCGGGATCCCGGTCGGCCAGGTGAAATCTCTGCTCGAAGGCAAAGTTGATGCACTGCCGGGCGGCTGGTCGCAGTCAGAACATAGTTTGCTGACCGCATTACAGGATGGCCGCAGCAATAAAGTCCGTCAGTTGATGACGGAACTCGGTCGCGAATATCCGGCGGCGTCGTTTGTGAATAACGTGCTCAGACCATTGCGCTCGCGCCTCAGTGCAGGGGATCCGCGCCTGCTGATGTTACGCAGCCAGCTTGACGGTCTGATCATCGAACACGCGGTGATGTGTATGGGTGCCGCCCGTAAACGTCCCGGCAATCCGGCGACGCTGGTTGGCTGGGGACATCTGGACAGCATCGAGCTGTGGCTTGAAGCCATTGTGCGCTGCGAGGAAGGGATGCAGATCGACATCATGCCGGTCCCGCTCGATGACCCGCATCTTGAAAATCTCAGTGGTTCGCAAATCCTGTTATGGGCTGAAGGCAAACTGACGCAAATTCAGCGCCAGCGCCTGCTGAACTGGGTTGAACAGGGGCTGTCGATACTTCTTCTGGGCAGTGCTTCCCTGCTGCTTGGCTCACAAGACAGCGAAGACGAAAACGATAATGTCGAAAGTCTTCACGGTGAAGGCATCCCTCCGGTTCTGCAGATAGTGCCAGTGCGTAATGGAAGGAAAAAATAATGATCAAACATTTTCCTGAACCCGCGATACCCGCTGATGTTCTGATCCGGCTTTGCAAATTTTACAGCCATCTGGATGTGAGCCAGCTACCGCAGCTTTCGCGTATTTATCATCCGCATGTGGTGTTCATTGATCCGGTGTCGCATTACGACGGCGTGGATGCGCTCGAACGCTATTTCGCACAGTTGCTCAAAAAAGTGAATTACTGCCGCTTTGACATTCAGCCTCCGCTGACCAGTGGCGCTGAAGCGTCGCTGTTCTGGCGGATGGAGTTTTCGCATCCGGCACTGAAAAAAGGTCAGGCTATGTTTCTTAATGGCGCCAGCCATCTGCGCCTGTCAGATAACCGGATTGCTTATCAGCGCGATTATTACGATCTCGGTGCGATGTTGTATGAGCATGTTCCGGTGCTCGGCGGCGCTGTCCGCGCGGTTAAAGCAAGGTTGAAATAATGCGCCGCGTCCTGATCACCGGTGCCAGTTCGGGTATCGGAAAACAGCTGGCTCAGGACTATGCCGCAGAAGGCTGGGAAGTCATCGCCTGCGGACGTGACGCTGAAAAACTCATTGCGGTCGCCGCCGCCAGTCCGCTGATTATCCCGCTACGTTTTGATATCACCGATTTAACAGAAACCCGTCAGGCGTTGCAGGACGTGCAGGCCGATCTGGTGATCCTTTGCGCCGGCACCTGCGAATATCTTGATGACGGCGTGGTTGAGGCTGAAAAAGTCGTCCGCGTGATGAACACCAATTTCATCGGCCCGGTGAATTGTCTCGATGCCCTGCTGCCGCGCCTGGCTCCCGGCAGCCGCGTGGCGCTGGTCGGCTCCGTGGCCTGGCTTTTGCCTTTTTCACGCAGCGAAGCTTACGGTGCCTCGAAAGCCGCGCTGGCCTTTTTCGCCCGTTCTCTGGCGGTGGATCTGGCCAAACGTCAGATCCACATTTCCCTGATCCAGCCGGGATTTGTCGAAACGCCGCTGACAGCACGCAATGATTTTCCGATGCCGATGATGGTGACGGTGGTGCAGGCATCAAAACATATCCGTAAAAAACTGGCGCACGGCGCCAGCGAAATTGCCTTCCCTCCTCTCTTTGCCCGTTTGCTGAAAACTACCGCGCTGCTGCCGGTCGGTCTGCAAAAATGGTTATGCCGGAAAATGGTGAAATAAAATGACGACTAAAGTGGCTATCGTTGGCAGCGGGATTTCAGGGCTGAGTTGTGCCTGGTTACTGGCAAAGAACCAGCCGGACTGCGAAATTACCGTCTTTGAGGCATCGGCAACGTTAGGGGGCCACACCGCCACGCAGGATGTGATTTCAGACGGCCAGGAATACGCCATCGATACCGGTTTTATTGTCTATAACACCCGCACGTATCCGCATTTTATCGCCCTGCTCAAAGAGCTGGGCATCGAAGGTCAGCCGACGGAAATGAGTTTTTCTGTGCGTAATCCGCTCAGCAAACTCGAATATAACGGGCATTCGCTCAACAGCCTGTTTGCCCAGCGTCGCAACCTTTTCAGGCCGCGGTTCTGGCAGTTCATTTTCGAAATATTGCGCTTTAACAAATTGTGTAAGGCACGCCTGCTCAATCCGCATAATGACGAAGACACACTGGCCGATTTGCTGGATCAAAACGGATTTTCGCCGTTCTTCGCCCTGCACTATGTGCTGCCGATGGGCGCGGCAATCTGGTCCTCTTCTCTCGGCGATATGGCGAATTTCCCGCTGTCGATGTTTCTGCGCTTTTTCAATAACCACGGGCTGCTGGATGTCACTAACCGTCCGCAGTGGATGGTGGTGCCGGGCGGTTCGCGGGAATATATCCGCCGGATGCAGGAGAAACTCCCCGCCAGCGTAAAACTGCTGACCAGTACACCGGTCACTGGCGTTGTCCGCATATCTGGCGGCGTGACGCTGTATTCAGCACAGGGTGAAGAACAGTTTGATCAGGTAGTTTTTGCCTGCCATTCCGATCAGGCGCTGAGCATTCTGGGTGAGAACGCAACGGACGCAGAAAAAAGCATTCTCGGCGCGCTGCCTTATCAGGCCAATGACGTCATTTTGCATACCGACACGCATCTGCTGCCGCGCGAGAAACGCGCCTGGGCGAGCTGGAATTATCAGTTGCCCAATACGCTCCATCCGGCGGGGCGCGGCGATTTTCGCGACAGCAATCCGGCGCACAGCCGCCGTGCCAGCGTGACCTATAACATGAATATTTTGCAGGGACTGAACGCGCCGCAGACGTTTTGTGTTTCCCTCAATCCGCTGACGCCGATTGATGAGAGCAAGGTGTTGTTCCGCGCCACCTATATGCATCCGGTTCTGAATCTCGCCAGCCACCACGCGCAGCAGGAGCGTTACCGGATCAACGGCCACCACAACACCTGGTTTTGCGGCGCTTACTGGTACAACGGTTTTCATGAAGACGGTGTTAACAGCGCACGCGACGTGGCGGAACAACTGAGCCTGCGGTTATTCAGTGCACAGGCAGAACCTGCGCCGGAAAAACGGGAGGCGTCATGAACAGCCAGCTGTATGTTGGCACGGTGCGCCATCGCCGGTTTACGCCAGTTGAGCACCGTTTTGACTATGACATTTTCATGCCGCTGATTGATCTCGATGAACTGGACGCGTTACCGGCTCTGGGTATCCGGCTGGAAAAATTTTCTCCTGCCAGTTTTCGCCGTAAAGATTATCTCGGCGGTGGCGATATCAAAACCAAAGCCCAGGCGAGAATTGCCGAACTGACCGGCGAACGCCCCGAAGGACGCGTGATGCTGCTCTGTCAGCTGTGTTATTTCGGCTGCTATTTCAATCCGGTCAACTTCTACTACCTTTATGATCAAAGTGGGATTTTGCGCTGGATGCTGGCCGAAGTGCGTAATACGCCCTGGAATGAACGCCACACCTACGCGGTGCTCCCTGACGGTTCGCAGCCTGTGCCGAAAGCCTTTCATGTGTCGCCCTTCAATCCGATGGACATGGTCTATCACTGGCGCCTGACACCTCCTGGAAAACAGTTACACATCACTATCGAAAATCACCGCAAAGAACGGGAATTCGATGCTGCCCTTTCTCTGACCGCCCGCCCGCTGACACGCGAGGCGCTGCGTCAGCAATTGTGGCGGCTGCCCCTGATGACCGCAAAGACCGCGCTGACCATTTACTGGCAGGCGCTGAAACTGTGGCTGAAACGGGCCCCCATTTATTCTCATCCTCCCGTTGATAAGGACTGACCATGAGCCAACCTGAAGTGCAGCTCGCCCGCGAAGGGGCGAACAACAGGCGCAGCAAGGCCGCACGCGCATTGATTCTGAGCGTGCTCAGGCAGCTGAAAGGAGCCGGTCTGACCCTGCGGGAGCCGGGCCAAGACGCCATTTTCTTTGGTGATCACACAGCGCCTTTGCAGGGTGAAATCGAAGTTCATCGTCTGCGCGCTTATCGCCGGGTTTTACTGGGCGGCAGCATTGCGGCGGGTGAAAGCTTTATTGATGGCGACTGGACCACACCAAACCTGACGACGGTGTTACAGCTGCTGGCAGAGAACCTGAAACTGGTGGACAAGCTCGAAGCACGCCTGAGCTGGCTCAGCACGCCCGCCAATAACCTGATCCACTTTTTCCGTCGCAACAGCCCTTCTCAGGCACGAAAAAATATCTCCGCGCATTACGATTTGGGCAACGATTTTTATCAGGGCTTTCTCGATGAGAAAATGCTCTATTCCTCCGCCTGGTATCAGGAACCGCAAATGACGCTGGAACAGGCGCAGGAAGCCAAAATGCGCCGTCTTTGCGAACAGCTGCAACTGCATGCGGGAGATCATCTGCTTGAAATCGGTACCGGCTGGGGCGCGATGGCAGAATTTGCCGCGCGTGAGTACGGCTGTCAGGTGACAACCACTACCATTTCCCGCGAGCAATACCGCTTTGCCTGCGAGCGTATTGAAAAAGCCGGGCTGAGCGACCGCGTGACGGTGTTGTGTGAAGACTACCGCTCGTTGCGCGGCCAGTTCGACAAACTGGTGTCGATTGAAATGATCGAAGCGGTCGGAAAGCGTTATCTCTCCACCTTTTTCAAACGCTGTAATGCCCTGCTTAAACCACAGGGACGTATGGCTATCCAGGCGATCACCATTGCCGATCAACGTTACGCGTCTTACAGCCGCAAAGTTGATTTCATCCAGCGTTATGTGTTTCCCGGCGGCTTTCTGCCGTCCATCACCGCCATGAATGACACCATGACGCGCTGCACCAGTCTGGTGGTGCGTGATTTATTTGATATCGGTTCCGATTACGCCCGCACCCTGCATGAATGGCGCGAGCGTGTGCAGCGTTACTGGAATACGCAAACCGGTGACGGGCAGGACGAGCATTTCCGCCGCCTGTGGCTGTTTTATCTGTGCTATTGCGAGGCCGGTTTCCGCGCCCGCACCATCAGCACCGTACAACTGACCGCCGAGCGACGCGGATGATGTCCCTGCGCTTCTGGTTGCTGGCAGCAGGCTTCGACGTCTGGTGGACGCTGGCAGTCTGGGGGCGCGACCGTTTTATTATTTTTCTGCTGATCAGCAGTTTTCTGATGCTGGCGTTCACCCCGTCGCGCCGCCGTTTGTGGGTCGCGGTGGCCTGTACGCTGGGCATTATGATGGATTCGCTGTGGTGCATTCTGGGTCTGTTTGAGTTTACTGATTCTGCCGCCGTGCCAGCATGGATGATGGCGCTGTGGCTGGGTTTCAGCGCCTGGTGGCTGTGGCTGCTGGGGGTTTTACGCCTGAAAGTGTACTGGTTAATTCCGCTCGGTGCCGTCAGCGGCCCGCTGGCTTATTTTATCGGCATGCACCTGGGTGCGATGCAACTTCAGGCCACACCGTTGTACGTCTGGCTGGCGCTGGCCGCGGGCTGGGCACTGTTTTTACCGCTGATCAGCCTGCCGGTTTTGCTTAACCAACATTCCCTGCGGAGAAGCTGATGAAAGCACTTTTAACCGCCGCGCTGCTGATGTTCTCCTCCCCGCTTTTCGCCGCTGTGCCGTGGGAACAGTGGAAACCTGTCGGGCACGCCACGCTCAGCTGGGGGCCGTTTGAGGTTTACAACTCGCAGTTGCTGACCCCTGACGGCACATATCAGCCCCAAAAATGGCCACTGGCGTTAGACATTGATTATCTGCGCAGTATTGATCGCGAGGAACTGACCAAAGCCACAGAAGAACAGTGGCAGGCACTCGGATTGCTGGCACAGGCGCAAAAAAATGGCTGGCTGGACGCCGTCGAAAATACCTGGCCGGACGTCAGTAATGGCAGTGAAATCGTTTTTGTCGCCACAGAAAACGGCGGACAGTTTTACAGCCGTGCGGCCAACAGCGTGATGATAAATCCGGCGGGCAACGCATTCACACCGGCTTTTCGTGATGCGTTCCTGGCCATCTGGCTCTCCCCTGAAACGCAATATCCGGATTTACGCAGCAAACTGACCGGTGCTACCGCATCGGATTGACATCCCTCTGACCGGAGGCTTTATGACTGTTTTTCGCCAAGGTTTTTTTGCGTTACTGATGGGCTGCATTCTGGTCCTCAGCGGCTGTAAAGCCAACATCGAGGATTACGCCCAGGCTCAGCCGAAGCTGGATATTTTTACCTGGTTCGCCGGTGACAGCGTGGCGTACGGCATGGTGCAGGATCACAGCAATAAACAGACGCGACGTTTTACCGTGAAAATTCGTGGTGACGTGGCGGGCGATACGCTGACGCTGCATGAAGATTTTGTGTATGACGACGGCGAGAAGCAAACCCGCGTCTGGCACATCCGCAAACTCGCTGACGGCAGCTATACCGGGACGGCGGGCGATATTATCGGTACCGCCACCGGTCATTCCGCCGGTAACGCGTTTAACTGGAAATACGTCATGGATGTGAAATCAGGCGGCAGCACCTACCGCCTGACCTTCGATGACTGGATTTATCAGCAGGATGAACAGCACCTGTTCAACGTCACCTCACTGACAAAATTCGGCGTGGAAGTGGCGCGGGTGTCGATCTTCTTTGAGAAAAAATAGGTAAGTTCGATCTGCTTCCTCCCCTGCGAAGGGGAGGACGGTTAAACCTTCACTTCCTTAATCACCGATTTTTTTCGCCCGAACACAAATTTCCCCAGCGTCACCAGCAGGACTGCGCAAAGGATCACGCCTAACGCTACCCATTCGACCGGTGACAGGGATTCGCCGGCAAAGGTGATCCCCAGCAGAACCGCCACAATGGGATTCACATAGGCATAGCTGGTGGCGACGGCGGGACGCACGGTTTTCAGTAAGAACATATAGGCGCTGATAGCGATCATAGAGCCAAAAACCACCAGATAACCGAGCGCCAGAAAACCGTGCAGCGATGGCGTCGCGGTCAGATGTTCGCCGGTTACGCGGCTGGCAACCAGCAACACCACACCGGCGATGATCATTTCCGCTGCTCCGGCCATCAGGCCTGCTGGCAGCGGCAGACGCGAACTCCACACCGAACCGAATGCCCAGCTTAATGAGGCGAGCAGGATCAGCGCTGCGCCCCACGGGTTCCCTTCCAGATTACTGCCGGTATTGAGCAGCACAATCCCGAACAGGCCGATGGCGACACCGGTCCATTCCAGACGGCTGTTGGGCATTCCCCACAGGCGGCTGAAACACAGGGTAAACAGCGGAACGGTCGCCACCATCACGGCGGCAATGCCGGACGGCACCTGCATATGTTCCGCCACCGTCACCAGACCATTGCCGACCGAGAGCAGCAAAATGCCCACGGCACCGGCGGCCATCCACTGCTTCAGCGTCGGGACTTTATGTCCGCGCAGCAGCAGAAATGTGAATAAAATGCATCCGGCGACAAAGAAACGCAGACCGGCCATCATCAGCGGCGGCCAGCTTTCCACGCCGATGCGGATAACGAAATACGTAGAACCCCAGATAAAATACAACGCAAACAGTGCAGCAATTAATGGCAGCAGAGAACGGGTGACGGAACCAGTCATAGGAAGAACTTATTAGCGTGATAATGAAGGCCAACAGTTAACGCTATTGGCCTGATTTCCGGCAAGGGAATCTGTGCGATCGCGTGAAAATGTTGCTAAAAAGTTTCTGCATATGACAAAAAATTCGCTGACGGCAACGATAATGTAGTCATAGCATGAATAGTCTGTTGCAGGGGTAACGAAACGATTTATAATTCGTCGTTCAAATTTCTGAGGTATTGCACATGAATTCGCTTGGCAAAAAATTATTTATCGCGCTGTTTGGTCTGATGGCGATGGGCGCAATTGGCGGCGTGATGGTTGCCGGTTATGCGGTGGTGATCCAGGACGACGCTAAACCTGTCAGCGATAACGACGCCCCTTCTGTTGTCCCTGCGCCGTCTTCTGCATCAACGAACTGATTCGTCTGCCGATCGCTGCTGCCAGCGTTGTAACCACAGGCTCCAGCGTTCAAACAGCATATCCACGCAAATCGCCAGCAGCGCCACAATCACCGCGCCCTGCAACACGTAAGCCGTATTAAAGCCGCTCAGGCCGATAATAATCGGTGATCCGAGGCTTAACGTGCCGACCGATGAGGCAATCGCCGCCGTCCCGATATTGATAATCACCGACGTGCGGATGCCGGAAATAATCACCGGCGCGGCCAGCGGAATTTCCACTTTTCGCAACATCTGCCAGCGGCTCATACCCACGCCTTGCGCAATCTCACGCGCCGACGCAGGCACGGATTCAATCCCGGCAATCGTTCCCTGCAAAATTGGCAACAGCCCGTAAAGCACCAGCGCGATAATCGCCGGTTTTTCGCTGAATCCCATCACCGGCACCGCAACCGCCAGCACGGCGACCGGCGGAAATGTCTGCCCCATCGCCACCAGCGTTTCCACCAGTGAGCGGAATTCCTTGCCCGCCGGACGCGTCACGCCTACACCGGCCGCCACACCTATCACCACCGCGATCAGGCTGGAAATACCGACCAGTAATAAATGTGCTTCCACCAGCGAGGCGAAACTTTCCTGCTGATATACCGGCCTGCTGAGCTCAGGGAACATCCAGTGGAACAGGCCGCCGAGCGAGGTCATGCCGAAAATCAGCGCCAGCAGTAAAGCGAATAACCAAATCAGAGGATCTGCGAATATCCGTTTCATGCGCCGTTCCTCTCAGTGGTCAGATCGGCGAAATGCAGCACGCCGAGCGGCTGGCCCTGTTCATCGACCACCGGCAGTTGCTGAACCCGTTGCGCGACAAATTTTGACAGCGCCTGACTGAGGCTCATCGAATCCGTCAGCGGCGGCTGACTGCCGGAATACGGCTCGCCGCGCCGCGTCAGTGAACCGACTTCGCGCAGTGACAGCAGCCGGATCCCCATATCGCTGCCACCAAAGAAATCGCGCACGAACGGCGTCGCTGGCCGGGTCAGTAATTCCAGCGGTGTGCCCTGCTGCACCACTTGTCCGTCGTTGAGCAGCACGATGCGGTCGGCCAGTGCCAGCGCCTCATCAATATCGTGCGTTACCAGCACAATGGTGCGGTGGGTGATTTTGTGGATGCGCGCCACTTCTTCCTGCAACGTGGCGCGGGTCACCGGATCGAGCGCACCGAAAGGTTCGTCCATCAGCAATACTTCCGGGTCTGAAGCCAGCGCACGCGCCACACCGACGCGCTGCTGTTGCCCGCCGGAAAGCTGATGCGGATAACGATGCCGGAACTGTTTCGGATCCAGATTGAGCAATTCGAGCAACTCCGTCACACGGTCGCGGATTTTCGCCTTCGGCCACTTCAGTAACTGCGGCACGGTGGCGATGTTCTCTTCCACCGTCCAGTGCGGGAACAGGCCAATCGACTGAATGGCGTAGCCCATCCGGCGACGCAAATCCTGCGCACGGAATTTCTCTATCGGTTCACCGGCAAATAAAATCTCACCGCGATCGTGTTCCACCAGCCGGTTGATCATTTTGAGCGTGGTGGATTTTCCCGAACCGGACGTGCCAATCAGAACCGTGAATTCGCCTTTGGCCATTTCCAGCGTGAGATCGCGCACGACCGCTTTTCCGGCAAAGTGTTTGCTAACCTGCTTGAAATGAATCATCTGCGTGTGGTTTCCAGAATTGAGACTGCAAATTTAAAGAGACTGTCGACGACCACCGCCATCAGCACCGCCGGGATCACCCCGAGCAGGACCAGATCCAGCGCGCTGCTGAGTAAGCCCTGGAACATGATCGCGCCCAGTCCGCCAGCGCCAATCAGCGCGGCGACCATCGCCATGCCGACCGTTTGCACCGCTACAATGCGCACGCCGGTCAGGATAACCGGCAAGGCAATCGGCATCTGCACACGTAAAAACACCTGAGCGCGGTTCATGCCCATGCCACGGGCGGATTCAATGACCGCTTCCGGCACCGATTCCAGCCCGGCAATCACGCCGCGCACCAGCGGCAACAGCGAATACAGCACAAGTGCGATAATCGCCGGAGCCAGGCCGATGCCGCTGATGCCGTGCTCTGCCAGCCACGGCAGCGCTTTTGCCAGCCCGGCCAGCGGCGCGAGCAGCAGACCAAACAGCGCAATCGACGGCACGGTCTGGATAATATTGAGCACCGACAATACCGGCCCGCGCCAGCGGGGTTTACGGTGACACAGCAACCCGACCGGCAGGCCGATCAATACCGCAGGCACCAGCGTGCCAGACAAAATGCCGAGATGCTGCCACAGCGCGTCGTTGAACACGTCGGAACGGTTGTCGTATTCCTTGAGCAGCGAAAGTTCGGCAAGCTGACCGTACGCCAGCAGCAAAACCACCGGTACGATCATCTGCACATTAAGCAAAATGCGCAGGCTGTGATTGCGGGTAAAACGGGAAATAGCGTCGGAGGCGATCAGCAGACAAAGCGCCGCGCCCGCCCAGAAACCGCCGCCCAGCGAGGTGCGCGCGATACTGTCTTCATCGCCACCGGCAAGCTGAACCGCAGTGTGACCGGCCAGCCAGACCAGCGCGGTCAGCAGGATTTCAGCCAGTAACATCACCACTAAATGATGGCGGCCATAAAGATTCAGAAAAGCGCAGACCAGCAGTAAAACGGCAGGCAACAGCAGTAAGGCAGAATAGCCATTCAGCAGGCTCGTCAGCGAAATACCTTTGCCGGAGACCAGCCGGTTAGGCGCGTGGCTGACGAAGGCCAGTCCGAAACCGGCCAGCAACAGCAGCAAAACCAGCGTCAGCAGGACGCGGTTTTTAACGGGTGAGTGATAAGTCAAAACATTACCTGATATCAAAGAGCACGACCCGAAGGCCGTGCTCAGGGCGTCACTGCCCGGTTATTTTTTAACGAAACCTTTTTCCTGCAAATACTTCGCCGCCACTTTTTTCGCATCCTGACCATCAACCGCGATTTTCGCGTTCAGGCCCTGCAATGTTTTGGTATCGAGCGAAGCAAACACCGGTTTGAGCAAATCAGGAATGTTCGGATGCGCTTTCAGCGCGGCCTCGCGGATGATTGGCGCAGGTGCGTAAATTGGCTGCACGCCTTTCGGGTCTTCCAGCGTTTGCAGGCCAAGCGCCGCCACCGGACCGTCGGTGCCGTAGGCCATCGCCGCGTTCACACCGGAGGTTTTTTCCGCTGCTGCTTTGATGGTCACCGCCGTATCACCGCCCGCCAGTGACAACAACTGCGCCTGATTCAGTTTGAAACCGTAAGCATTTTCAAACGCCGGTAAGGCATCCGGACGCTCGATAAATTCTGCCGAGGCCGCCAGTTTAAACTCGCCGCCGCTGCTGATGTATTTGCCCAAATCACCCAGCGATTTCAGGTTGTGCGCACTCGCCACGTCCTGACGCACCGCGATAGTCCAGGTATTGTTAGCCGGAGACGGATCCAGCCAGACGATTTTGTTCTGGTCGTAATCCAGCTTTTTAACTTTATCGAAACCGGCCTGAGCATTTTTCCACGCCGGATCTTTATCGTCGGAGAAGAAAAACGCGCCGTTACCGGTGTATTCCGGATAGATATCGATCTCACCGGCGGTGATCGCGCCGCGCACCACTTTGGTCGTTCCCAGCTGTAGTTTATTGGTAGTATGAATACCGTTGGCTTCCAGCACCTGAATAATAATGTTACCGAGCAGCGAACCTTCGGTATCAATTTTTGAGCCGACACGTACGGCATCATCAGCGGCCTGTGCGCTGAAACTTATCGCAGAAACCAGCGCCAGCGCTGCCACGGAAAATCCCCGTACTCGCCCAGTTGTTACAGTCATGCTCTATCCTCTTATCGGGTTATGTTGGTTTTGTCGCCCGGCGACGGCTCAGTCTTTGAGCTTTCATCTGTATAAACAAGCTGCTAACAAGAATAGTCCAATTTCGCGCAGGGGAATGGAGGGTGTGCCATAAAAACAGGCGTCGGTAGCGGAGTAAAATACCGAAATGTTCGAAGCTTATCCGTGAAATCGCTGAAACATGATTGTCTGTTTCCCCGAAAGAAAATGCTCACCCCTTCCTCTTAGATCACTTTGTTTTAACTTATAGCCATTTGTTTTCATTCAACGTCTAATCAGGACTTGTGACGGGCATCACCTCGCCTCTATGCTGGTTTTTTTGTCAAAAAGCGTAAACACAATAATGTCTGATTCAATTGCGGCCTCTCCCGCCGCCTCTTCAGGGGATTACAGCGCAGATCCTGCGTCTGACCAGCCGGTGGTGATTCGTTCCGCTGCCGATATTACTCAGTTAGTGAACCGCGGCGCGGCGAAAATCAGCGACGCGCGCATCGTGATTGCTATTGCACTGGGCGGCGTTTTCCTCGACGCCTACGACCTCGGCGCACTGGCCTTCGGGATGAAAGACATCACCCGCCAGTTTGGTCTGACACCTTCCGGCGCGGGCTTTGTAGCATCGGCGATTACCTTCGGGGCAATTGTCGGCGCATTGTTCGGTGGCTATCTGACCGACAAAATCGGCCGTTACCGCGTGTTCATGGCTGACATGTTCTTCTTCGTGATTGCCGCGCTTGCCTGTGCCTTTGCGCCAAATGAATGGGTGCTCGGTGGCTCGCGCTTTGTGATGGGATTAGGCGTCGGCATCGATTTACCGGTGGCGATGGCGTTCCTTGCGGAGTTCTCAAAACTTCAGGGGCGCGGCAATAAAGCCTCGCGCGTGGCGATGTGGTGCCCGACATGGTACGCGGCGATCAGCGTTTCCTATCTGCTGGTGCTGCTGCTTTATGCGGTGCTGCCAGCCACGCATACCGACTGGTTGTGGCGTCTGATCCTCGGTTTCGGCGCAGTGCCTGCAATTCTGATTATTGCTATCCGCCACCGTTATATGAATGAATCTCCGGTCTGGGCGGCGAATCAGGGCGACCTGCAAAGCGCGGCGGCGATCCTGCGAAAATCCTATAACATTAATGCAGTCGTCGCGGACGATGCGGATAAAACCCCGCAGGTAAAAGTGCGTAAAGCCGCATGGCGCAACTACGGCACGTTGTTGCAGGGTATTTATCTGCGCCGCACCGTGCTGGCGACGGTCACCGCCGTTGCCTCATCATTTGCCTATAACGCCGTGGCGTTCGGGCTGCCGGTGATTTTATCCAGCTTCCTGCAACAGTCGATGATCAGCACTATTCTGTTCTCACTCGGCCTGAACCTGTGTTTCGCCTTCGTCGGCGGCCTGATTGCGGTACGGTATGTGTCGAAATTTGGCGCATGGAAAATGACTTACGCCGGTTACGCCTGCCAGCTGGTGGCAATGATCGGCCTGGCCGTCGTTGGCCGTCCGGCAGACGGCGGTGAAGCGGCGATTTCCATCGCCATGCTGGCGTTATTCCTGTTCGGTCAGGGTTTCGGGCCCGGCTCACACACCATGACGTTTGCTTCACTGAGCTACCCGACGTCGCTGCGCGGCATGGGTGTCGGTTTCAACCAGACGCTGATGCGCGCCAGTTCCACCCTTTCCCTGTTCCTGTTCCCGGTACTTTCCGCTGCGCTCGGCACCGGTGTGTTCTGGGTGATCGCGTTAGCGCCACTGGCGGGACTGATCGTACTGACTGCGGTACGGTGGGAACCGTCGGGATATGATGTTGATGCTGAGGATTTTCAGCAGGAAATTAAACCGGTTTAAGTCTTTGCCATGCTCCTCCCTCTGCGAAGGGGGAGGTTGGGAGGGGGTTTAGCAGACAACTCAGTTGCCATTAATACCCCACCCCAGCCCTCCCCTTCGCAGGGGAGGGAGCAGATCGGTATTCTTACTCATCTCTGTTAGAAAACTGAGAGAGTGACATCAAATCACCGCGCTTCTCGGCGCAAACACAAACCCGATATCGTTCTCGATCATCGCGGCCACCAGTTCAAATCCACCGTTTGGCTTAGCCTGGGCGAATTCCAGTTCGCTGGTAAACACCGGGCTGACCCAAAACTGATTCACCGGATCGCCGTAAATCTTCGGCAAACGCATTTTGTCGGCAGGGCCGCAGAGTGCGGAGGAAATCACGTGGCCTTCGAAACCGAGCGGTGCCATGGGTGACATCAGCGTGTGACCTTCGCCGAGCCAGCTCAGTGTGGTCCAGGGAACCTGCGCGTAGCCGGATAATGCACTCGCCATCTGCACGGCGTTTTCTTCGGTGACGTATTCTTTGCCAACTGAAAAAGCCAGCTCGATGCGGCGGTGCTTTTCCGCTTCATCGTTGAAAACAATGTCGATTTGCGGCATCGGGCGGATGCTCATGCCGACGGTGAAGAAGTAATAGTTTTCTTCATCTTCATGCTGGGAAATCGCCATCGGCGGCCAGTTGCCCTGATTGATCAGATAATATTTCAGCGACGGGCCAAAGCGATCTTCGTAGGATTCCAGCAGTTTACGCTGGATTTTTGGCCACGGATTAGTGAACTCATTTTGCCAGTCACGCCAGAAAAGACGGGTCTTTTCCGCCAGTTCACATTGCGTGTTGGTCGAGGCAGAACCCAGCGGGAAAGTCAGCGGATTCTGTTTAATGCAGCCGGCGGAATAACACACCGAATGATCGATATACAAACTCCAGCCGGGGATCACCGCCAGCAACAATCCCTGATACCACAACGCCGCGCCGTCATCGCTTTCATTCCACAGGATCTGAATTTGTGCCGGATCCAGCGGCGCTTCGCCTTCCAGATTCCGGCAATATTGCGCCGCCAGCATCGGGGCCATCCCCTGCTCCATCGCGTCCGTGTCATCGTTTACCGGCGCGGGCACCAGATTGCGTACCCAACAGGCACGCATTTTCGGAAAACGGTCGCGCAAATCTTCACGCGCAAAAATGTAGAAATACACCACGCGGTTATCCTGCTCGACCAGCGCGGTCAGGGTTTGTTTGTCGTTACTGACTTCAGCAACTATGTCGGACTGGCGCATATGACCTCAACATTATCAGGAAGCTTATTATTCCCTGTGATGGTCAGTGTAGAACGGATAAGCCAGCCCGATAACGGGCAATATTCCCAAAAATCCCCGATAAATCATTAAAACAGGCGCTTTCTTGTCAAAATATCGACATCAGCGGCAATACATGCGGAACAGTTGTGCCAGATGCGCGGCCATTGGTGTCAGCGTGGTATCACGCCGCTGAATGAGATAGAACGTCGCTTTCGGCAGCGGCAGATCTAAATCTAGCGCCACCAGGCTCTGGCCGATCACCGGATCGTTAATCACATCAACGGACAGAACGCTGAGAAAGTCTGTTTTCGCAATCAGGCTGGTGCAAGACATAAAGGTTTCGCAAATCACGCTGATATTCGGCTCCGCATCCATTTCATTGAACACTTCGCTGAGCAGTTTGTAATAGCTGCCTCGCGGCGTCGGCATGGTCCAGTCGCAATGTCGCAACTCTTGCATCGACCGGGCGTTTTGCATCGGATGACCGCGTCTTGCCACCACGCGGTACTCTTTATCCATAAGCTTTTCATATAACAGTTCGTTATCAAAGGGTCCCTGATAATAGGTATTCACCGTGAAATCCAGCTCGCCCTGACGCAGTTCGGGGATCATCGATACCAGTTGTCCTTCAGCGATCCGCACCTTCACATCGGGGAATTCGCGGTGAAAACGGTCCACGACTTCCGGCATGATGGTACGCGCGATACTGGCACCGACACCGAGATTCACCCTGCCGCTGGTACCACCGAGACGCTGCGAAATATCTTCCTGTGCGACACGCAACTCTTCCAGAATCAGGCTTGCACGCTTAAAAAACGCCTCACCGCAGTCAGTGAGCGTCACGCCCTGACGACGGCGGATAAACAACCGCGCGCCTAATCCTTCCTCAAGTTCTTTAATCGATTTGGTCAGCGCAGGCTGTGACAAATTCATCGTCCGGCTGGCGGCACGAATACTGCCCTGACGCGCAACCGACACAAATGCCCGTAACTGATGCATTTTAATTTGTGATGGCATGAGATTCTTTGATAACCCCTGATTATCACTAAGAAGATTTTGGCATCTTATATGCCCTGATTGCTTTATGTACATTGAAAATCATCTAAGGCCGCCTTTCGTCGCTTTCTGCGCGCTGGCCTGCACTTCCCAAAGCATTGATTTCCTCCTTTCTGCCGCTGCGCGGAAAGCCTGCATGTCTGTACAAAAAGAGAGTCCGTGATGGTTAATGAGATTTCTGAACGTGTAGAAAAGCTGTTCCCTTCCCTGCAAACGCAACGTCGTGACCTGCATAAATACGCCGAATCTGGCTGGCTGGAATTCCGCACCTCCACGCTGGTGGCGGAACGTCTGGAAAAGCTCGGCTATTCGCTGCAACTGGGCAAAGAAGTGATAGATGCTGATTCACGTATGGGTTTGCCTTCTGACGCCGTGCTGGCTCAACAGGAGCAACGCGCGCTGGAGCAAGGCGCGATTGCCCGCTGGATGCCGCATTTCTCCGGCGGTTTTACCGGTATTGTCGCCACGCTGGAAACCGGGCGCCCCGGTCCGGTGATGGGGTTTCGGGTGGATATGGACGCACTGGATTTAAACGAAGTGCTGGAAGACCAGCACCGTCCGTTCCGCGAAGGATTTGCTTCTGCCAATAACGGCATGATGCACGCCTGCGGGCACGACGGTCATACGACCATTGGCCTCGGACTGGCGGAAGTGCTGATGCAGGTTCGCGACCAGTTGTGCGGCACCCTCAAACTGATTTTCCAGCCTGCCGAAGAAGGTACACGTGGCGCGAAATCAATGGTTGAGGCAGGCGTGGTGGACGATGTGGATTATTTCACCGCCGTGCATATTGGCACCGGCGTACCCGCGAATCACATCGTCTGCGGTAACGATACGTTTATGGCCACCACCAAACTCGACGTGCGTTTCACCGGCGTCGCTTCTCATGCGGGCGGCAAGCCGGAAGACGGCCGCAACGCCCTGCTCGCCGCAGCGCAGGCAACCCTCGGTTTACACGCGATACCGCGTCACAGCGGCGGTGATTCACGCATCAATGTCGGCGTTTTACAGGCTGGTACCGGGCGCAATGTGGTGCCTTCCAGCGCCACGATGAAAGTAGAAACACGCGGCACCACCAATGAGGTGAACGAATTCATTTACCAGCAGGCGCTGAAAGTGATTTCCGGCGCAGCCGAAATGCATCAGGTGAAATTCGACATCACACTCATGGGCGCGGCGCAAAGCAGCACGCCAACGCCAGCCTGGGTGAATTACATCCACCGGCAGGCGGAAAAACTCGGCGAATTCGAACAGATCATTGACCGACAGGAAGGCGCGGCCGGTTCGGAAGATGCCACGTACATGATGGAACGCGTGAAATCCCGCGGCGGTGAAGCCTCTTATGTGATTTTCGGTACCGATCTGAGCGCAGGTCATCACAATGAACTGTTTGATTTCGATGAAAAAGTGATGATGCAGGGCATCAAAACGCTGGCAGCACTGGCGCTGAATATCGCTGAATTCAAAGGAGATAACTGATGGCTGATCAACAGAATATCGTCAATTTTATCAACGACTTTATCGATAACCAGCAGCCCGCGCTGTCAGAAATCAGCGATGCCATCTGGGATCATCCTGAAACCCGCTTTGTCGAATCTTTCTCTTCTGCATTACTGGCCGACAAACTCGACGCCAGCGGATTTACTGTTGAGCGCGGCGTCGGTGGCATGGAAACGGCATTTATCGCCAGCTTCGGCAGCGGCAAACCGGTGATCGCCCTGCTCGGCGAATTCGATGCGCTGGCCGGTTTAAGCCAGAAAGCCGGTTGCGATGTGGCCCAGCCATTGATTGAAAACGGCAACGGCCACGGTTGCGGCCATAATCTGCTGGGGACGGCGGCACTCGGCGGCGCGCTGGCAGTGAAAGCCTGGATGGAACGTGAAGACATTCAGGGCACGGTGCGTTTTTACGGCTGTCCGGGCGAAGAAGGCGGATCCGGCAAAACCTTTATGGCGCGCGAAGGGTTATTCGATGACGTCGATGCCGCGCTGACCTGGCATCCGGAAACCTACAGCGGCATGTTCAGCAATCAGACGCTGGCCAATATTCAGGCGTCGTTCAGCTTTAAAGGCGTGTCCTCACACGCCGCCGCCGCGCCACATCTGGGTCGCAGCGCGCTGGATGCCCTGACGCTGATGAATACCGGCGCGAACTTCCTCCGTGAGCACATCATTCAGGAAGCGCGGCTGCATTACGCGATCACCAACGCGGGCGGGATTTCGCCAAACGTGGTGCAGGCCGACGCCGAAGTGCTGTATCTGGTACGCGCGCCGCAGATGGATCAGGCGCAGGCGATTTTCGACCGCGTAGTGGATATTGCCAAAGGTGCGGCGCTGATGACCGGCACAAAAATGTCGATGCGCTTTGATAAAGCCTGTTCCAACTACGTGCCTAACCGCACGCTGGAAAGTGCCATGTATCAGTACGTTCAGGCTTTCGGCACACCGCATTATACCGACGGAGAGCGGGCGTTTGCGGCGTCGATTCATGCCACGCTGACGGAACAGGATATTGATAATAATCTTCTGAATATCTCCCGCACCAGCGGCGCAGAAGGCATCGAATTCGCCGAAACCCTGCGCCATTCCCCGCTGACAGACTCTGTTGCTCCGTATGCCCCTAACGGCAATATCCTCTACGGTTCGACGGACGTCGGTGATGTCAGCTGGCTGGTTCCCACGGCGCAATGCTTCAGCCCGTGTTTTGCCGTCGGCTCCCCGCTGCATACCTGGCAGATTGTGTCACAGGGGCGTACCTCCATCGCCCATAAAGGCATGTGTCTGGCGGCAAAAGTCATGTCCTCAACCGCGATAGAACTGCTCACTCAGCCGGATTTAGTGGCGGCTTGTCAGAAAGAGCGCGATGTACAACGCGCACGACGCCCGTATCAGTGCCCGATCCCGGCTGGTGTGAAACCTTCGCCATTGAAATAAATCACTGGTGTCAGTTAATGAAATAAACCGCTCATTCGCGCCCCGTTCCGGCACGGATGAGCGGCATAAATATAAAAAAGACAAACACGACAGAGGGTTAACAGATGAGTATTCAGGCGCAAGACTCCGGACAGAGCCCTGGAGGATTTCTCCAGTGGGTGGAACGTATCGGTAATAAAATTCCCAACCCGTTTTTATTATTTGTTTATCTGATTGCTTTGCTGATGGTCGCCAGTGCGGTGATTTCATGGTTCAACATTACGGCCGTGAACCCGACTAACGGCGAGATTATCCGCGTTAAAAATTTGCTGAGCGTGGAAGGTATTCAGTGGATTTTGCCGAACGTCATCAAAAACTTCAGCGGATTTACCCCGCTGGGGTCGATTCTGGCGCTGGTGATCGGTGCCGGACTGGCGGAACGTGTCGGGCTGCTGCAAAGCCTGATGTACAAAATGGCTTCCAAAGTGAATGCCCGGTACGCCAGTTATATGGTGATTTTTATCGCCTTCTTCAGCCATATTTCCTCGGACGCCGCACTGGTGGTCATGCCACCGTTGGGCGCACTGATTTTCCTCGCCGTCGGGCGTCATCCGGTCGCCGGTTTGCTGGCGGCGATTGCCGGTGTTGGCTGCGGATTTACCGCCAATCTGCTGATTGTGACTACCGATGTGTTGTTATCCGGGCTGAGCACCGAAGCGGCGAAAGCCATTAACCCGGCGGTCCAGGTCAGCGTGATCGACAACTGGTACTTTATGGCCGCGTCGGTGATTTTGCTGACCATTGTCGGCGCTATCCTTACCGATAAATTCGTGGAACCGCGCCTGCCGGTGTATCAGGGTGCGCGTAATGAAGAGATGAAAAAGCTGACACCGGAGCAGAACCGCGGGCTGATGGCCAGCGGCATTGCGGCACTGGTGTTCATCGGACTGGTGGCATTACTGGTGGTACCGGAAGCCGCACCGCTGCGTAACCCGAAAACCGGCGGCATCATTCCATCGCCGTTTATTCAGGGCATCGTGCCGCTGATTATTTTGTTCTTCTTCGTGATTTCAGTGCCTTACGGCATGGTGACGAAGCAAATCCGCAGCGCCAGCGACGTACCGGATTTGCTGGTGGATCCGATGAAATCAATGGCCGGTTTTATTGTGATGGTGTTTCCGCTCTCCCAGTTTGTGGCGTTTTTCAACTGGAGCAATATGGGGAAATTCATGGCAATCGGGCTAACGGATGTGCTGGAAAACTTAGGCATGACTGGTATTCCGGCCTTCCTCGGGCTGATTTTTCTGTCGGCATTGCTGTGTATGTTCATCGCCAGCGGGTCAGCCATCTGGTCGATTCTGGCTCCGATTTTCGTGCCGATGTTCATGCTGCTTGGCTTCCATCCGGCCTTTGCTCAGATTGTTTTCCGTGTGGCGGATTCTTCGGTTATCCCGCTCGCGCCGATGTCGCCGTTCGTGCCGCTGTTCCTCGGATTCCTTCAGCGGTACAACAAAGAGGCGAAGCTTGGCACCTACTATTCGCTGGTGCTGCCGTATCCGATTGTATTTTTTGTGGTGTGGTTGCTGATGCTGGTGGGCTGGTATTTGCTCGGTTTGCCGATTGGTCCGGGCGTTTATCCGCATCTTTAACGATCAGGTAATGGTCAGTTCAGCCGTCCCATCCGGCGCATGGCGCGGTGCCATGAGCCGTTTCTCACCGCCCAGCGCAATACGCCAGCGATGCGTCGGGTAGCAAAACGAATGCTTCTGCGTTTAGACGGGGAAAGGGAAATCCCCAGTTGAGTGGCCGCCCAGTCGGGTAAAAGCTCGATACCCGCCTGAATCATCAGGCTGCCGACAGGCTTTGCCAGACGGCTTGGCGCGGGCGCATTCTGCAATAATCTCACCACTTCCAGCGTACGCTCATCGCAGCGTAACTGCGGGCGCATCGCCTGCAGATACGCGTCTGCCGCCGCCACACTGTCCGGCACGTTTACAGCACCCAGACTTTCTGCCACGCGGGCAAATTCCTGATAATAGCGGTTCTGATCGCTCACACTGAGCGCAGGATTTCGATAACGCAGATGCGATTGCAGGAAACTGTACGCCTCGGCTACGTGCACCCAGACCAGTAAATCCGGGTCGCTGGCGGCATAAGGCGTGCCGTAAGCATCGGTTCCGGTGACGCGTAAATGGATGGGTTTTACCTTTTCGATCAACGCATTGGCGTCTCGAACAGGCGCAAAGGTAGTAGCGGAAATAAACTGACTGGTACGCCGCAGACGGCCAAGCATGTCTTCACGAAATGAGGAATGATCCCAGACACCGGCGAGCGCCAGCGGATGAAGCATTTGCAGCAGCAAGGCACTGACGCCACCACAAAGCATCGAGGAGAAGTCACCGTGAATTCGCCAGGTGATGCTTTCCGGGCCAAAAAGCCCCGGATCACCTGCCGGTTTCTCGAAGTCTATACCGCCCAACGCCAGGCCCGAAATACTCAGCACCTGGCGTTCTATTCTCTTTCTTAACAATTGTCTAAAACTCAGCGTTTAGTGTGCGGCTTTACTGGCAACCGTGGCTTTCGTCAGCTCCGGCCACAGATTCATGACCACGTCGATCAGGCGGTTAAGTTCAGCGGAACTTGCGCCGTCACGTGCCTGAACGGAGAAGCCCTGAATGGTACAGGCGAGGTATTTCGCCAGCAGCGCGCTGTCCGTTACCGCCGTCAGATCACCGCTCTCTTTCTTCTTCTCGAAGTATTCAAACAAAGTGCGTTCCTGCGAGAGGTGGCGCGCACGCAGCATTTCGGCAATATCCGCAGAAGATGAAGACATCCCGGATGATGCGCTGATCATGAAACAGCCGCTTGGCGTGTCGCAGTCGGTAAACAGCTCAACGATGGCGCGCAGGTAACGCCCGACCGTATCTTCGACGGACAAATCTGTTCTGCTCAATAAACATGAGCTCTTTTCGTAAAAGTTTTTCAGATAGTGTTCAACGGCTGCACGAAAGAGCCCTTCTTTGTTTCCGAATTCGGCATACAAAGTCGGTGCCTTTGCACCGGTTGCTTCGACCAAATCAGCTAATGAAGTGGCCTCGTAACCATGGCGCCAGAATAAATTCAGGGCCTTGCTCAGAGCAGTTCCACGGTCGAACTGTTTTGGGCGACCGCGACTTTTCCGGACCAAAGCCGTCTGTTCAGTGCTCATACACCCTCCTTCCATCACCATTGTGATTATGGTTATTAAAATAGTTATAGAAATAACTTAACGATCATTATTAAAAATAGTTGCGCACAAGTCCAGCGGAGTTTATTATTTAATTATCGAGCGATAAGAAAATCACTCAAACCCGCAAAGTTGCACAGCTATAAACGCTTTAACAAGCAACAAACCCAGGACGTAACATCATGAGTAACTTCAAAATCCTTCTTGCAGTTCTGGCATTAACCGCTGTACCGGTTGCCAATGTTGCCGCACAGCAGGTTATCATGATGCCAGCACTGAGTCAGGAAGTGAGAATGGTCAATGTGACCGGTGACAGTAACTTCTGTAACCCGGCTACCTGCGCGAACAAAAAAGTCGCACAGGGCCGAATTTCCACTTCTCCGACTCAGCCACCTGCACCTTCGACCTCTGGTCATCAGCCCGCTTCTGTTTACTACTAGCTTTTAACTACAAGCTTTTGTTTACACCCAAGCGTGGCGCCTGATGAAAGAGAGTCAGGGCAGGAATAACGGTAAGGCGGCTCAGGTCGCCTTATCTTTTTCGTAACCGACCCCTGTTTTATCACCCTCTTCGGTCAGAGCCAACCATTAACTTAGCGATCATTAAAGATTCATTTAGCGAAATTATGGATATGGCTGTCTCATACCTTTCCGGCGATCTAGTTTAAAAACATAAATTTAACAAAACAAAAACAACAGCCCCTCTGAGTGTGACCTGAGTCACAGCACAATTAGTTAACGCTCATTAAAAAAACATCTTGCACAAATCCGCTACACCCCTTACCATTTACTTATCGAACGTTAACTAATAGATAACGTTGACCTGAAACTCAGGCGCCTTATTCCTTATTAACGACTAGGGCACTGCCGAAAAAATTAACGAACAGGAATCACCATCATGAAAACTATCGCAATGACCATCGCTGCCCTGACACTGGCTACCGCTTCTTTCTCCACACTTGCAGCGACTGAAGTTCAGTCTGCACCAGCGGGTGAACAAACTATCGGTACTGTCAGCGCTTCTTCAAACGGTGACCTGAGCACGCTGCAGTCAAAACTGAATGCGAAAGCCACTGAAGCTGGTGCAAGCTCTTACCGCATCATCGGTGCTTCCGGTGAAAACCACATGTACGGTACTGCTGAGCTGTACAAATAAGAGATGAAGATGCGTTAGCAGATTGTTCCGCACAATTAGTTAACGATTAATAAATAAATGAGTTGCACAGAATGTGATCCAGGTCTAAGATTTAATTATCGAACGTTAATTAACAACGTCTGACCGAATCATCACCTGCTGATAAACAGATTAAAAGGAAGACCATCATGAAAAACATCACAATGACATTAGCTGCAATCGCCCTTGCTACCGCTTCTTTCTCCACCCTGGCAGCGACTGAAGTTCAGTCTGCACCGGCGGGTCAACAATCAATCGGTGTAGTAAGTGCTTCTTCAAGCAATGATTTATCCAGCCTGCAGAACAAACTGAATGCAAAAGCTAACGAAGCTGGCGCAAGTTCATACCGCATCATCGGTGCTTCCGGTGACAACCATCTGCACGGTACTGCTGAGCTGTACAAATAAGTAAGAAGTTTTGCGTTAAGGGTAAACGACATTTAGTTAACGATTAATAAGCTAGATGTTCGATCGGACAGAAGACCGCTTTGCACATTAAATGAACGTTGATGACAACGCCTGGCAAAGCGCAATAAACGAATTGAGGAAACCATCATGAAAAACATTACTATGACTCTCGCCGCTATCGCACTGGCAACCGCTACATTCTCCACCCTGGCTGCGACTGAAGTTCAGTCCGCTCCGGCTGGTCAGCAGGCGATTGGTGTTGTCAGCGCAACTTCAGGTAACAGCCTGAGCAGCCTGCAGGACAAACTGAGCGCTAAAGCCAGCGAAGCCGGTGCAAGTTCTTACCGTATCATCGGTGCTTCTGGTGACAATCACCTGTACGGCACGGCTGAACTGTATAAATAAGCACAGCGGTATACTTTAAAGCAGTAAGCAGAAGAGGCGGCATTTGCCGCCTTTTTCGTGCCTGCGATTCACCAAAACCACATTTGTTACGGCACATCACGCAAAACATATATCCGCTTTCTTGCTCACAGCCCCTGCCGTCATATAAAGGTGTTGGCGTGAGGCATATTTAGGTATAAAATTTTATACACAAGGAAAGTGACGGTGACTAAAAATATCGACTGGAGGGGAAGTTCACTCAAAGATTTGCGCAATTTTCCTGTTGATGTCAAAAAGCGGGCGGGCTATGAACTTGAGCAGATCCAGCAAGGCCTGCCTCCGACACAGTGGAAGTCCGTCAATGACTGGGGGGCCGGCGTGGTTGAAATCAAAATGGATGCCTTTGCCGGCACATTTAGGGTTGTTTATATCGCAAAATTTGAAGATGCAATTTACATCCTTCATTGCTTTGCGAAAAAGACTCAACAAACCAGTCTGACCGATATTGCCATCATAAAAACACGGTACGCTGAGATCGTCAGAGAACGTGAAAGGAGACAAAATGAAAGAGAACATTGATGTTGCTTCGCGCCATATCACGCCAGCTGACGGTAATGTCTTTGCCGATTTAGGATTTTGCGAAGAACAAGCGCAACATTTACATGCGGATTCGCAAGCTAAAATCGCACAGACCATTGCCCTGAAAGAACAACTGATGACTGAAATTGGCAACTGGATAGCACTGCAAAATATGCGTCAAGGTGATGCAGCTAAAGTGCTCCAGGTTTCACGCCCACGGGTTTCCGACGTAGTGAATAAAAAAACAGATAAATTTACGCTGGATGCTCTGATTCTGATGCTGAGTCTGGCTGGCAAACAGGTGAAACTGGTGGTCGAATAATCACTATCACAAAATAGAAAAGGCAGGGATCTCTCCCTGCCTTCTTCGTATTGCCCTGAAACCAGACGGTCAGTTAGCCGAGCTTTTCAGCTGGTTGTCCTGCTGATGTTGCTCCAGCGCCAGTTCGATCAGGCGGGTGATCAAATCGCTGTAACCTAGTCCACTGGCTGCCCAGAGTTTGGGATACATACTGATATTAGTGAACCCCGGCAGTGTGTTGATTTCATTGATGATCACCTCACCTTGTTCGGTCAGGAATACATCCACGCGCGCCATCCCCCGGCACTCCAGCACCTGAAATGCCTGTAAAGCGATAGCGCGTATCCGGTCGTGCGTTTCCTGCGGCAAGTCCGCCGGAACAGCAACAGAAGCGCCGGATTCATTGATGTACTTAGTGTCGTAAGAATAAAACTCGTCGTGCAGGATGACTTCTCCGCACACGCTTGCCTGCGGATAATCATTGCCCAGCACAGCACATTCAATTTCGCGGCCTTTAATGGCGGATTCGACCAGCACTTTATGGTCGAAACTGAACGCTTCATCCAGCGCGCGCTGATATCCCGCTTCATCGCTGACTTTACTGACGCCGACGGATGAGCCCTGATTGGCAGGCTTGATAAACAGCGGCAGACCGAGTTGTTGCGAGACTGCGGCAAACGTATGTTTCTGGCGGTTGGCACGGGTCAGACAGACAAACGGGGCGACAGATAAACCGGCATCACGCAACAAACGTTTGGTGACGTCTTTATCCATACTGACCGCAGAACCCAACACGCCCGAGCCCACAAAAGCGATATTTGCCATGCGCAGTAATCCCTGCAACGAACCATCTTCGCCCAGCGTGCCGTGAACAATCGGGAAAATCACATCGACCTGTGAAAGTGCGCTGGCGCTGTGCGTTTCGATTAACTGATTTTCCGTTTGACCCGGGATCAGCGCGACCTGATTATTCGAGCGGTTCAGGGCAATCAGCGAAGGGTTCTCAGCATTGATCAGGTAATTGCTGGCATCATTGATATGCCATTCCCCTTTCTTATCGATACCGAGTAATGTCACATCAAAACGTTGCTTATCAATAGTATCCACGATATTTTTCGCCGACTGCAATGACACTTCGTGCTCTGCCGATTTACCACCAAAAATGATACCAACCCGTAATTTACTCACCTGCTGCTCCTTGTCGTCCGCCTCAGCAGACGGCGAATTTTCTATAAACAAACGTGCTCAAAACAGCCTTGCCTAATCAACAACAAACAGTTTCGCACCTACCGGCGTGGAGGAACGGTGTGCTTCGGCATTGTCCGCCACCTGATAACTCATGCCCGGCGACAGCGTAAATTTACGACCATCTTCCAGACGGGTATGAAGCTCTCCTTCCAGACAAAACAGTACGTGGCCTTTACTGCACCAGTGATCTGCCGCATAACCTGCCGAATATTCAACAATACGCACCCGGATATCGCCGAATTTTTGCGTACGCCACAGCGCCATGCCGGTGTCGCCCGGATGTTGTGTCGGCGTTACGTCGCTCCAGTCAGTCGTGCAAAACGGAATCGCATCAAGCTTCATGAGTTTCTCAGTGTCGGGAATTTGAAGGAAAGCCAGCATAAAAGTGAGCGGTAAATTTATCAATCGCTTGCTGAAAACAATTCATTAACAGCCTGCCGCAAAGTTACGTAAAGCCGATTGTTCTTAGAGACAGACTACAGCCCGCGTCTGGCGGGGCCTTTGAAAATGCGGGTCGGGCACTCTAAACGGTTGTGTTGCATGAGGTGTCTGTGGGACAGAGGTCACGTTTTTTCGTCTATGCTTAATGTTCTGTTGAGAAAGAACGCAGTAAGGCGGACGCACCTCAATTCCAACGTGCCGTTGTTTTCGACGACACGCCACAAAACAAGGAGCAACACATGCCATATCAAACGATAAATCCGTTCAATAACAAACTCATCAAAGAATATCAGACCCATAATGACAAACAGGTTGAAGAAGCGCTTTCCACAGCACATGCCCTGTATAAGTCTGACTGGGCGCAAGGCGATATTAAGCAACGTGTTAAAGTGCTGCATAAACTTTCAGAACTGATGGCTTCACGTGTCGATGAACTTGCAGAAGTGGTCAGTACGGAGATGGGGAAACTCATCGGTCAGAGCCGTGGCGAAGTGCAGATTTGCGCCGATATTGCGAAATTCTATGCTGAAAAGGCGGAGGAATTTCTCAAACCTGTGCCGTATAAATCCGATCTCGGTGAAGCCTGGGTCGAGCATCATCCGATTGGTGTGATCATGGCCGTCGAGCCGTGGAACTTCCCGTTCTATCAGTTGATGCGCGTGCTGGCGCCAAACCTGGCTTCCGGTAACAGCGTAATCGTGAAACACGCCAGTATCGTTCCTCATTGTGCAGAAACCTTTGAGAAACTGGTTGCAGAAGCAGGCGCGCCAAAAGGTGCCTATACCAATCTGTTTATTTCACAGGATCAGGTGGCCTCCATTATTGATGACGACCGTGTTCAGGGCGTTGCGCTGACAGGTTCGGAAAAAGCAGGTGCTATTGTGGCTGCACGCGCCGCCGGTAAGCTGAAGAAATCGACTCTGGAGCTGGGCGGTAACGACGTGTTTGCCGTACTTGATGATGCCGATATCGATAAAGCTGCCAAAGCGGGTGCTCAGGCACGTGTATCAAATGCCGGTCAGGTCTGTACCGCCGCCAAGCGTTTCATTATTCACGAGAAAGTCGCCGATGAATTCCTGAAAAAATTCACCGAACACTTTAAAGCGCTGAAAATGGGTGACCCGCTGGATAAATCCACCACGCTGGGGCCGTTGTCCTCCGCAGATGCGGTGAAAACCCTGAGCAAACAGGTAGATGACGCCGTGAAGCACGGTGCGAAACTGCACTTTGGCGGCAAGAAGGTGAGCGATAATCCGGGGAATTTCTTTGAGCCGACCATACTGACGCACATTACCCGCGATAATCCGGCGTACTTCGAAGAGTTCTTTGGCCCGGTCGCGCAGGTGTACGTGGTGAAAAATGATGAAGAGCTGGTGAAACTCGCCAACGATTCTCATTACGGCCTTGGCGGTTCAGTGTTTACCAAAGATATGAACCGCGCCCGTAAGCTGGCAAGTCAGATTGAAACCGGGATGGTGTACGTCAACTCACCGACAGATACCGCCGCCGAACTGCCTTTTGGCGGTGTGAAACGCTCCGGTTTTGGTCGCGAACTGTCTGATTTAGGTATCAAAGAGTTTGTGAACCAGAAACTGGTGGTGCTGGCCGCTAAGTCCTGATGCTTCTTATCCCCCTGCGAAGGGGGATTTTTTCCTCTCTCCGCACTTCTCCTTTCTCCCTCATTTACCAAGCCTTGACCCACGACAAAGCGCGCTCAAGCACCGCCTCTCTATAATCAGACCCGTTTGTCTTCCCACTGGTAAATCACATGGCTTATGAACTCAATCTGGACTGGCCGGAATTTTTAGAAAAATACTGGCAAAAAAAACCTGTTGTTATTAAAAAAGCGTTCTCTAATTTTGTCGATCCTATCTCTCCGGACGAGTTAGCCGGTTTAGCGATGGAGCCGGAAGTGGACAGCCGTCTGGTGAGCCATAAAAATGGGGAATGGCAGGCAAGCAACGGGCCCTTCGAACATTTTGACGGGTTGGGTGAAACCGGCTGGTCATTACTGGCGCAGGCCGTGAATCACTGGCATCTGCCCGCCGCTGAACTGGTGAAACCTTTCCGCGTATTGCCGGACTGGCGTTTAGATGACCTGATGATTTCCTATTCCGTGCCCGGCGGCGGTGTCGGCCCGCACATCGACCAGTACGACGTATTTATCATTCAGGGTATGGGCAGCCGTCGCTGGCGTGTAGGCGATGCTTTGCCGATGCGTCAGTTCTGTCCGCATCCGGCGTTACTGCATGTCGATCCCTTCACGCCAATCATTGATGAAGATCTCGAACCGGGTGATATTCTGTACATTCCGCCGGGCTTCCCGCATGACGGTTTTACGCATGAAACCGCTCTCAACTATTCCGTCGGTTTCCGCGGTCCTAACTCGCGCGATTTCATCAGCAGCTTTGCTGACTATGCGCTGGAAAACGATCTGGGCGGCAATCATTACAGCGATCCGGATTTGACGCTGCGTGAACACGTCGGGAAAGTGGAAGAGTATGAGCTTGAACGTGTGCGCCAGATGATGGTTGAACTGCTCAGTCAGCCGGAAGATTTCAAACAGTGGTTTGGTCGTTTCGCCACCACGCCGCGCCACGAGCTGGATATCGCCCCGGCGGAGCCGCCTTATGAAGCGCAGGAAATTGTGGATGCGCTGATGCAGGGCGATATCCTGACCCGTTTAAGCGGGCTGCGCGTACTGAATGTCGGTGAACGTTTCTTTGTGAACAGCGAACCACTGGAAACTGCTCAGCATGAAGCCGCCGATGCGCTGTGCCGTTTCACTCTGATCAGTCAGAAAGAGCTGGGCAATGCGTTGCAGGATCCTGAATTTGTTGTCCTGTTAACGGATCTGGTCAATCAGGGCTACTGGTATTTCGACGAGTAATCCTTCGCGAATAAATAAGAGAGCAAAAGGCGGCCTCCCTGCGGATGCCGCCTTTTTTATGCGCTTTATTTGCCGGAGGTAATGAATTAAGGACGGTAAAGCTCCACCGGCGGCTTCATTTTTCGCTCTTCCGGCTCAAACAAATCAATCTCTTCACCGTGAATATATTTGGCGCGCAACATCGCAGAAATCTTATCCATCGTCATGACAATGGCGACCAGGATCAATGTGATAAACATCACCACATCCCAGTTCCATAAACGCATATTTTCCGCATACACCAGACCGATCCCGCCCGCGCCGACAAAACCGAGAACAGCGGCAGAACGTGTATTAGATTCAATCTGATACAACGACAGTGCGAGGAATGTCGGGAAAGATTGGGTGAAAATGCCGAAACGGTGCGTCTGCAACGGAGAAGCTCCCAGTGCCCGTAAACCGCGGCTCGGCGAGCGTTCCACGGCTTCGTGTCCTTCGGCGTACAGTTTGCCGAGTAAGCCTAAATCCTGCATCACAATCGCCAGCACGCCGGCCAGTGGCCCCATGCCGACAGCACGGACAAAAATAAGCCCCCAGATCGCCATATCCAGCCCGCGCAGCACGTCCAGAAGTCGGCGAATAATCATGGAAACCGGTCTGAGTAGCGGCGTAGACATTACATTGCGCGCCGCCAGAAAGGACAGTGGCAGAGCAAGGAAAGACGCAGTGATTGTGCCCGCAAAAACGATCGCCAGCGTGATCGCAATCTGCGTGAAATAATACTTAAAAGGCCATTCGGAAACGTTATGCCAGACGAACATGCGCAGGAAATATCGTCCGACTTCACGGGTGCCGCGCACCACTTCGCTCCACGGAATACCGAAATAGCTGAAGAAATAGACGTAGTACAACGCAATGACGACAGCCAGTATCGCGAGGTAACGCAGATAGCGACGCTGTGCGGCAAACAAATGTCCGTGCTGCTGCTTCAGGCTGCTGACAACATGAGGTTCAAGCGCATCAGTTAACATCAGAAAGTGCCCTCCACGACGCGTTTGCGCAATTTACCTGATAGAAAATCCATCGCCGACACCACCAGAATAATCAGCAATAAGGTCATACTGACCTGGTCATAACGGTCCAGTTTGATTGACGTCATCAGTTCCTGCCCGATGCCCCCCGCCCCGACTAAACCGAGGATCGTGGACTGGCGGAAGTTGATTTCGAGGCGCATAAAACTGTACGACAGAAATATAGGTTTAACCTGCGGCCACATAGCAAAGCGCATGCGCTGCAAGCGCCCCGCTCCGCAGGCTCGCAGACCGCGCACCGGTTTGTCCGATGCGGTTTCAATGGATTCGTAGAAGAGTTTGGTCAGACTGCCGACGGTGTGTAAAGTCAGCGCGATAAAGCCCGGAATAGCGCCGACGCCAAAGGCCATGACGCACATCACCGCCCACGCCAGCTCCGGCATAGTACGCAGGAAAGCCACAAAAGTGCGGATACTAAATTTAACCCATTTTGGCGAATCCGTATTACCCGCGGCGAGAAACGCCAGAATAACCGCCAGCGCGGTCGATAATATCGTCGAGGATAACGCCAGCTGAATAGTTTCCCAGATCAGTGGCAACTGAATATTAAGACGATATCCCCAATACGCCAGTGAACCTTCTGTATGACCGTCAGCAAATAACAATGACCAGTGTAATACCGGCACCGTCTGACCAATATAATCAAAGAAGCTCGGTGCGGAGACAATAATCGTTTTTAAATTAAGTTCGGAAACATTGCCTGACCACAGATATAACAACAGCATCAGCCCTGACCAGATCAGCGCCTCACGCTTTTGTTTTCCCCGAATCTGCTGGTAATAACGATTGAAGTCTTTGTTCAAAATAATATTTCCGATTTGCGATAATCATTATTCCTCCCCCTGCGAAGGGGGAGGCCAGGAGGGGGTATTAAAAAACAATAATGGTAAAAGCTTTCGCTTCCTGAGTTGCCATTAATACCCCACCCCAACCCTCCCCTTCGCAGGGGAGGGAGTTACGGGTTAGCGACCGCCTTTAGTCAGCTCACGCTTCATATCAATAATCTGCTGATATTCCGCCAGGGACGTTTCGCCGATATGTTGTTTACCGCCGACGGCTTTGACGAAGCAGGCGTGGTCATCTTTGTCCAGTTTCTTGATGGCAGAAACCAGTCTGGCTTTAAACGCCGGTGGCAGATCGCTGCGCACTAAGATCGGGCCGTTAGGGATCAGCGGAGATTCCCAAATGATACGGATTTTCTTCATCAGATCCGGATGGTCCATGCGGATCATACGGTTGAATGCGCCGGAGGTATAACCGGTTTCACGGTCGCCGATCATTGATGCCCAGGTCACTGCACCTTCAAACTGACCGTTCAGCACGCCAAGAATATCTTGCTCATGGCCGCCGGAGAAGGTGACGCTGGAGAAGAAGTTGTTGTACTTGTTGTCTGTCGTGCCGCCAAATTCTTTCTTGAAAGTCTGGTTTGGGATCAGATAGCCGGACGTGGAATCCGGGTCAGCGAAGCCGAATGATTTACCTTTCAGGTCAGACAATTTCTGGTACGGGCTGTCGGCTTTCACCACAACCACCGAGTGATAACCCCGGGATTTATCGGTGTCGTCGATAACGATACCGACCAGATCTACGGCTTTCGGGTTATTAATATAGACTGAGGCGAAAGACGATGGCGACATGCTTAATACCATGTCTACTTTCTTACCTAATAATCCCTGAATAACACCGGAGTAATCAGAGGAATTACGCAGTTTGGTATCCACGTTTAATTCTTTATCGAAGAAATCTTTTACACACTGATTATCGCCGATTTGCTGAGTGGCATTCTGACCGCCCAGAATACCCAAATTCAATTCTTTAGGCGCATCTTCTGCCATGCTGTGCATCGCGGTAAAAGAACCTGCTACGAAAACTGCCAGACGTAATAACTTCTTCATGTAATGATGACCTTGTGTAGATTGAGAGAAAGTAGAAATAAGGACTGCAAAATAAATAACGTTATTGTTTAACTGTTTATGGCTTCGTGTTCTTCACCGTATAACTGTTGCAAAATACCGTCAGTTAACTGATCCGGATGACCGTCGAAAATAATTTGCCCTTTAGCGATACCGATAACCCGGGTGCAATAATCTTTCACCAGTTCGACCGAGTGCAGGTTGACCATCACGGCTATATTTTCTTCACTGACTTTTTTCAGCGCATTCATGATGCGCAACGTATTTTTCGGATCCAGCGACGCAACAGGCTCATCGGCCAGCAGAATTTTCGGGTTCTGCATCAGGGCACGGCAAATCGCCACACGTTGCATCTGACCACCGGAGAGATTTTCAGCGCGCTGCAACGCATGCGGCAACATATGCAGCCACTCGAGCAGAGAAATCGCGCGGGCACGGTCTTCGTCGTCAAACTGGTTAAAGAAAGATTTGAATGTTGAGGTATGGCTCAGACGGCCCAGCAACACGTTAGTCAGCACATCCAGGCGAGGAACCAGACAAAAATCCTGGAAAATCATCCCGCAACCCGAGCGCCAGCGACGCAACGCTTTGCCGGTCAGCCCGGCCAGTTGCTGTTGTTCTCCATTTTCGTAATGACACACTACGCTGCCATCGGTAAGCGGAATGGTACCGTTGAGTACGTGCAACAGAGTGGATTTCCCTGCGCCTGACCGGCCAATCACCGCCACGAACTCACCCGCGTGCAGATCAAAATTGATGTCATTCAGGACGCGCTGACCTGATTTATAAGATTTCACCAGGCCTTTCACGTCCAGAACTTTGTTCAAATGCTGTGGCCCGGCCTGAGGATATTCAGCCTGTGCCAGCTTAAGTTGAGCTTGCGCCATGATGCTGTCTCTCGGTTGCTTTCATAATCTGGCGTTCATTAAGCGCGAGTTATATGACACATCAATGACGATTTAATGGACAGCACATGACAAAAATGCAACAGATTAAGTGAAATTACCTAACGGATATCCCGAATGGGGTTTAACTTAATGTGTATCATTTAAGTCTATGATTAGATGGCAATGCATTTAAAAAGGAAGATGAAATGGATAATCAGTCACTCATCGCCACGCTCAAAGAGATTGCTGGCAGCCGTCATGTTCTGACCGGAGACAGCAACACTGAGCGCTACCGCAAAGGATTTCGTTCAGGTGGCGGCAAAGCACTGGCCGTGGTATTTCCGCAAACGCTGCTGCAACAATGGCAATTGCTCAAAGCCTGTATCGCCGCCGATAAGATTGTCATTATGCAGGCCGCTAATACCGGGCTGACCGAAGGCTCAACGCCCAGCGGTGATGATTATGACCGCGATATCGTCATTTTCAGTACCCTCAAACTTGATCAAATTCAGTTGCTCGACGGTGGCCATCAGGTAATCGGCTTCCCCGGCAGTACGCTCTATAAGCTGGAGAAAATCCTCAAACCTTATAACCGTGAACCGCATTCGGTAATTGGCTCGTCGTGCATCGGTGCATCGGTGGTCGGTGGGATTTGCAACAACTCCGGCGGATCGCTGGTGAAACGCGGTCCGGCCTATACCGAAATGGCGCTTTATGCGCAGATCGACGCACAGGGTGAATTACGCCTGATTAACCATCTGGGTATTAATCTTGGCGAAACGCCGGAAGAAATACTGACGCGTCTGGAAAAAGCTGATTATCTGGAAAGTGACATACTGCACGATCAGCGTCTGGCATCTGACCATGATTATGCTGCGCGGGTGCGTGAAGTGGACGCTGATACGCCATCGCGTTTTAATGCCGATGAGCGGCGTCTGTTTGAAGCCTCGGGTTGTGCGGGAAAACTGGCCGTGTTCGCCGTGCGTCTGGATACTTTTCCGGCTGAAACGCAGCAGCAGGTATTTTATATTGGCACCAATGACACGGCAGTGCTGACTGAATTACGCCGTCAGATCCTCCGTGATTTTGCGAATCTGCCGGTGGCCGGTGAATACATGCATCGCGATATTTTCGATATCACTGAAGTCTACGGCAAAGACACTTTCATGATGATCGATAAGCTTGGTACCGACAAAATGCCGGACATGTTTACCGCAAAAGGAAAGTTCGATGCGCATGCCAGTAAAGTCCCTTTCCTGCCGAAAAACTTCAGCGACCGCGTAATGCAATGCCTGAGCAAAGCCCTGCCGAATCACCTTCCACCTCGCATGAAGCAGTACCGTGACCGGTTTGAACATCACTTACTGCTGAAAATGTCCGGTCCTGGAATTGATGAGGCACGTACATTTCTGACGCGTTTCTTCAGTGATGGTCAGGGTGATTTCTTTATCTGCTCGGCTGACGAAGGCAAAAAAGCTTTCCTGCACCGTTTCGCCGCTGCAGGTGCTGCGGTGCGTTATCACGCGGTACATGAAAAAGAAGTGGAGGATATTCTGGCGCTGGATATTGCACTGCGCCGTAATGACCGCGACTGGTTCGAAACATTGCCGGAAGATATCGACAATCAGCTGGTGGCAAAACTGTATTACGGCCATTTCATGTGCCACGTTTTCCATCAGGATTACATCGTCAAAAAAGGCGCGAACAGCAAGGCACTGAAACACCGGATGCTTGAATTGCTCGACGCCAAAGGCGCGGAATATCCGGCAGAGCATAACGTCGGACATCTGTATCTGGCAAAACCGCATCTGAAAGAGTTCTACCGGCAGGCAGACCCGACCAACAGCTTCAATCCGGGGATCGGGAAAACCAGTAAGATGAAAAACTGGCAGGAATAATGTCCTTCAAAAGGCAAATGGCGTAGTCGGCGCAGGCAGTTTGTTCCCGGACAGCGCGGCGGCTCCGCAGCGTACATAAAGTACGGGAGGAAGCCGAGCACTGTCCGGGGGCAAAATGGCAAGTAAGATAGCCATTACGTTAGAATAATTGTGTTCCGTAACCCCACATAATCACCGTCAGAGCCAGAAGTAACTCTAATACCAGAACGCCCATTGCCAGCGTTGAACTGGAGAACAGGAACCCTTCGCGACGGTCGATATTCAGGAAGTTAGGAATGCCGAGATACAAAAGATATCCGCTATAACACAGCCCGATGATGCCGACGAACAGGCATAACCAGACCATCGGATAAAGCGCAACAAGACCGCTGAGGAACATCGGCGTGGCAACATAACCGGCAAACACGATACAGCTGTTGAGTGTCGGGCGGCTGTCATAACGACGTGCCATCCAGTAGATTATGCGCCCCATCAGTGCGACAGCGGCGAGCATCAGAACATAGAAGATAACGGCGATATACGACGCGGTGAACATGGAAACCATCAGCGTCTGACCGTCACCGAAATTCCAGCCCAACTGTGTTGTACCGATAAACGAACAGACAACCGGGATCAACGCCATCAAAAGAACATGGTGGGAATACACATGTGAAACGGTTTCCCGCTCACGCTGGATTTGCTGCAGTTCGGGACCTGGATGGGATAAAAGTCCCCAGACATGATTTGCCATGAAACACCCCCTTGTACGCCGAAAGCCGCCAGCGGCGTGCAGTGATAGACCTTCGGAAATGCCCGTCACACAAGGGCACAAGGAAGGTGGCGACCTGTCTATATTATAGTCGTTATTGCCAGTTTTGCTGCTGCGCCCAACTTGTCGAAATCAGCGATTGACCGCAGCAGGTCCCTCTTAATGGATAAAGCGAGCGGCTGTAAAAGTTGCACCTACCAGTACCAGCATCATGCTAATAATCCAGCGAGTCTGTTGGATCATAAGGTCATAAAACATCTTCTGCATGGCGCTTAATGAGGCTTCAATCTTTACAAAGCGCGCATCCACCTGTTCAAACCGTTTGTCGATTTGTTCAAACCGTTTATCGACTTGTTCAAACCGTTTGTCGATATGCACCAGTCGATCGTCAATCCTAAGAAGATGCCCGTCGATGCGGGAGATGTTCTGTTCAGTTTTTCCTACACGCAAACCGATATCTGTTACCGCTTCAGTGAGCGTGACCATCTGATACTCCAGTTTGCCGACCCGCAGATTAGTGTCGGTGACCACTTCCGTCAGCTGAGTGACCTGCTGCTCCACCTTCCCTACACGAAGATTCAGTCCGGCAATTTCCTCACCGTTTTTGATCCCTTGTTTTTCGATATTATTGATCTGATTTTGCATGAGCTTTTCCATGAGCAATTTTCCTTTGTATTCTTCCGGCCAGGCAGAGGCACCGGGAAAGTAGAGCATCGGATTGACGGGCGAGATATCCATTGTGCTGAGCTGAAACATGGCTGTTGTCCCTCACATGAGCTTATGAGCTTTCCCTGTTTAGAAACTCTTAATCTGGGGGGATTTTGCGCTGTATAAATAACCATATCAAATCAATTTACTTCTCGTTTCACATGACACTGCTTATGTATCTATGCTTCGAAATCTTACATTTAGATGATGAATAAAAACCAACAAAAAGAGCCTCTTACGAGGCCCTTTAAACTTTATTACTTACGTTAGCTTTCGTTTACTGCTGTTCGGGATTATGCAACGCTGCAGCACCCTGCTGAGATTTACGCGCTTTTGCTACGTCGTCTTTGCTAACCGCCGGCGCCTGATTTCCCCATGCGTTACGGATATACGTACTGACATCCGCCATCTGCTGATCGGTCAGTTTCCAGCCGAACTCAGGCATGTCTGCACTGGTCGGATTGCTTGCCGTGGCCGCCCCCTGCCCGCCGTTCATCAGCACGTGCAGAATGTTGGTCGGCCGGGTGGCCTGAACGCCGTTATTACCCTTCAGGGCAGGGATCATGTTGCGTACCCCTTCACCGGAATTCTGATGGCATGCCGCGCAGTTATCGGCGTAGAGCTCTTTACCGTTGGCCATCGCGGAATTAGCGGCTAAAGGCGCGGAATTATCTTTGCTGCCCGGCAAGCTTTTCAGGTAAACCGCGATGGCATGCAGCTCTGAATCCGACAAATGCTGCAGCGAATTCGTGACCGCTTCCGCCATCGGACCGGCAGCCACGGTGCGCGAGTTCGCTCCGGTTTTCAGGTACTGCACCACTTCGTCATTGCTCCAGTCGCCAATGCCCTGACGGGTATTACCGGTGATTTCCGGCGCGAACCAGCCCTGCAATTCTCCGCCCTGCAGATGCACGCCAAAGTTATCACCGCCCAGAGGATTTTTTGCAGTATGGCACGATGTACAGTGCCCCAGCCCTTCCACCAGATACGCGCCGCGATTCCATTCTGCCGACTGCGACGGATCGGCTTTGAACGGTGCCGTATCCAGGAACAACAGGTTCCAGCCGAACATCATCAGACGGATGTTATACGGGAACGGTAAATCCGTTTTCGGGCCGTCATAATGCACGGCAGGCACGGTATTCAGATACGCTTTGATGTCTTTCAGGTCCTGATCGCTGACCTTGGCGTAAACGTTGTAAGGCATCGCCGGATACAGATTCTCACCGTTGATCCCTTTGCCGTTGCGCACCGCATTAATGAACTGCTGATCGGTCCATCCGCCAATGCCCGTTTCTTTATCAGGCGTAATGTTAGTGGCGTAAATCGTGCCGAACGGCGTGTTCAGCCCGTAGCCGCCCGCAAAAGGTTTACCGCCGCCGGGCGCGGTATGACAGGCCACACAGTCCCCTGCCAGTGCCAGATATTTGCCACGCTCAATGGCGGTTTTGCCGGTCATGGCTGCCGCAGCCGGAGCCTGAAAATCGCCAGACTGGCTGGCGTTGTGCCAGGTTTTAAAACCGACAAAACCCAGCCCGCCGATGACAACCACGCCCGCGATAATTGCTAATGTCTTTTTCACGCTCATGCTTAAACCCTCACCAGCGGACCAGGAGATTTCAGATACTGGGTTTTGATGGCTTCAGCTGCCCATAAGGTCAGCGCACCCACGGTACCGGTCGGGTTATATCCGCCATTATTAGCAAAGGCTGAAGCGCCGCAGACAAAGACGTTATGCACATCCCAGCTTTGCAGATAGCGGTTTACCGCGCTGGTTTTCGGATCGTCGCCCATGCAGGCGCCACCGGTGGTATGCGAGGAAAGGTTATCCATCGGTGAGAACGGTTTGGTGGTCGGTTCCTGACGGACAACGGTTTTTGCGCCCATCGCGTGCGCAATCTCAACCGAGCGGTCGGCCATAAATTTCGCTGAGCGTTTGTCGTTTTCGATCCAGTCAAAGGTCACGCGCAGCAGCGGCTGGCCGTGGCGATCTTTATATTCCGGATCTAAATCAAGGAACACATCGCGGTGCGGGTAGCTGTTGCCCATGCAATAGACGTTGTTGTAGTTCTGATAGCTTTGTTTGACGGCTTTCTTCCAGTCAGCCCCCCAGCGCGGAGTGCCCGGCGGTACGTTATTGGAATAGCCAATCGGACGTCCGTTGGTGGAATGCACCAGCGCCACACCGCCGCCGATAAAATCGTGGTGGGTATGATCGAAGTTGTCGCCGTTGAAATCGTCAATCGCCTGAGACAGCGCACCGGCACCGATAAACGGATTCATCATTTCATCTTCAAAGAAGAAACCTGCACCGGAAACGGTCTGATAAGCATAGTTGCGGCCTACAACGCCTTCGCCGGTTTTGTGGTCGTAAGGTTTACCGATGCCGGAAAGCAGCATCAGGCGCACGTTGTCCATCTGGTAAGCCGAAATCACCACGATGTCCGCGGGTTGTTCCCACACTACGCCGTCGCTGCCGATAAAAGTCACACCGGTAGCGGTTTTGCCGTCGGCGGCTTTGTTTACGCGCAACACTTCAGATTCGGTGATTACCGTGAAATTGGGGCGCTGCATCACGGCTGGTAAGATACAGGCATTCGGACTGCTTTTTGACCAGTTGCCGCAGCCGAAGAATTCGCAGTAACCGCAATAAGTACACGGCGCCATGTTAATACCCAGCGGATTGGTATAGGCATCAGACGTGTTACCCGCAGGCACGGCAAACGGGTGATAGCCCATCTCGCGGGTGGCTTTATCAAAGATCATCGACAGCTGGGTGCGTTTGAGCGGCGGCAGCGGATAATCGCGGCTGCGCGGTCCTTCGAAGACATTCCCGCCTTCAATTTTTTCACCCTTAATGTTGCCCGCTTTCCCGGACGTACCCGCGTAGCGTTCGAATTTGTCGTAGAACGGTTCGACGTCATCATAGGTCACGCCCCAATCCTGCACCTGCATACCTTCGAGGAATTTGTTCTTGCCGTAACGCTCTACTGTCTGGCTGTAGCTCTGGAAATCGTACGGCAGGAAGCGCCAGGTCATACCATTCCAGTGCGTACCCGCACCGCCGACATTCATACCAAACTGGTAGGTATTAAATTCACGCAGAGGTAACGCTTGCTGGATCGGGTTATTACGGAATGTCAGGGTTTCCACCGCAGTCGGCTGCATAATCGCGCGGCGGCTGACAAAGCGCAGCTCATCGGTATCAATAGTGGTGGGGAAATCGTTGCTGGTGTCGCGCCATGAACCGCGCTCAATTGCCACCACATTCAGTCCTGCCAGCGTAAGCTCATTCGCCATCAGCGAACCTGCCCAACCCAGGCCGACGATGACAGCATCGACCTTTTCACGTTTATTACTCATACGACATTTACTCCTGCAAAAATCAATTCAATCAATGACCGTTCGTGGGCGGTTTTTATGATTTTTCGTATTGGGACAACATGCTGACCGGCTCAATATGTAAGTCTTCGCCACGGCGGTCGATAACATCCCGGAAGTCATAACGCGCACCGGGGAAACCGAGCATTTTCCAGCCCGCCATATCTTTGTTGCCGCCATATAACGGGTCGGAGAAGAATCCCTCACGCATGTTCTGCACTAACATGTTGAAGAACAGCTGGCCGTTGACGCCCGCCAGCGGAATTTCGCCGGATTCCACGCGACGCAGTAAATCGTCCTGTTGTTCGCCGGAAAGCTCGGTGAAGTTTTTCCCGTTATTGCGCGATTTCGCGACGTTATTCAGCGCCGTCAGCCCCAGTTTGTAACGCTCGGCTGGCGTGTCTTTATATTGCGGTCCGGCCTGCGGCAACCCGTCCTGAATCACCGGCCCGAGACGATAGGTAGTTACCGCTTTGCCGAAATCGCCGCTCAGCTGACGATCCAGAAACACCGCGCAACCGGCCTCTTTGCCGCCGATACTGAGTTCATCTGCCGGAATGATACGGTCGGCCAGGGTTTCCACCAGGCTGACTTCTTCGGGCGTGAAAAATGTCCATTCACCGGCGACCACCGGTTTTGGCGGACGAACCGAATGAATAATCCACGGCATACCACCGGAGAAGATTTTGGCTTTAACCTTCAGCGCAGTGCTGAATAGCAGCACTGCCATAGAGGTCAGAAAATGTCTGCGTTTCACGATAAAACTCCTTTTAGCGGGGTCTGACGGGGAAGTACCCACATCTGCGGTGGGCTTTTATTTTGTGACGGAGATTATACGAAGATGTTAGGCGAAAGTAAGATATTTTGTACCAACTGGTACATACTTTATTTGTTTTAAATCAATGTATTATTTAATTCGTATTGAGTTCGTACACTAACTAACAAATTTTTACAGGCGAAAAGCCCTGCATACTGGAAAGAAATTCATTAACGTAGTGACACGCATTACTCAGGAGAATCACATGCGCATCACCTGTTTACACACGGCGGACAGCAATATTGCGGTATTTGACCATACAGCGCGGGAGCTTGGGCTAACTCAGCATCAGTTTCTCCATGTCTCACGGCCTGATTTACTGGCCGCAGCCGAAAAGGCAGGCGGACTGACTGAGGATATTCGTCAGCAAACTGCCGATGTGTTGCTGGCATTGAGTGAAAATGCCGACCGCGTTTTACTGACCTGCTCGACGCTGGGTTCAGCCGCAACGCTTGCCAGCGAAACAGCCACGGTGCCGGTTTTGCGAGTCGATCAGGCGCTGGCGCAACAGGCCATGAAAACGGCGGGCAATGTGGTCGTGCTGTGTGCAGTCGAAACGACCCTGGAGCCGACGCAACAGTTATTCACGCAGGTGGAAAAGCATCCGCAGGCACAGTTTGAAATCCGTCTGGTAACCGGCGCATGGGAAAAGTTTAAGCAGGGTGATCTGGCGGGATACTTACAGGCCATCGCGGCAGCGGCTGATGCGCAATATTTGAAAGGTGCGATCTGTGTGGTGCTGGCACAGGCATCAATGACCGGCGCGGCGCAACTGACACAAATGGGCAAACCGCTCACCAGCCCCGAATGTGGCTTACGCGCGGCGCTGGCCTGAAAAAACAGCGAGCAAAAAGCAAAAACGCAGGCAGAAGCTATACTGATAAGGAATATCATTGGCTTAGCCGGACGGCCGATGATGACTGAAAAGTATGTTAAGGAGAAAACATGAAAATTATTCTGTGGATCATCGCCATCATCTTTATCGTCGGCCTGCTGACCCTCACAGGTGTCTTTAAACTGATTTTCTGATCATCAGTTCATTCCCTGCAAACAAAAAGTCCGGCACATGGCCGGACTTTTTCATTTATCAGCAATGACTGAAATATCCAAATAATTCGGATTGCAATAAGGCGGCAAGCGAACGAATCCCGATGAGCTGACATTAGTCAGTGATTCGGGTGAGTGAACGTCGCCAACGCCATTGCGGTCCGAAGTATGCAGGATATTTTTAGTCGTCGGCTTCTTCGACGGAAGGCTGCGTCTTCTGCTGCTCTTTCTGCTTACGATAGTTCTTCGCGATTTGTGGAACGGGCACAGTTTTACCGGTTTCCATCCAGGTGCGCAGACGGTTGGCGTCGGCAAATGCGGTGTATTTTCCGAAAGCATCCATCACGACCAGGGTAACCGGTTTACCGTTGATGGTGGTGCGCATCGCCAGACAATGCCCTGCATCATCGGTGTAACCGGTCTTGGTCAGCTGGATATTCCAGGACGGGTTCATGATCAGATGATTGGTATTACGAAATGGCAAGGCATACGCCGGATGGCTGAAGACCGCGGTTTTTTCGGCTGTGGTGCTCAGCTGGCCGATCAGCGGATAACGCTGGGAAGCCAGCAGCAGACGGGTCAAATCGCGTGCAGTCGAGACGTTATGCGGCGATAAACCGGTCGGTTCCACATAATGCGTGTGGGTCATTCCCAGCGATTTCGCTTTGGCATTCATGGCTTTAATGAATGCTGAGTAACCGCCAGGATAATGCGCCGCGAGACTGGCTGCTGCACGGTTTTCCGAAGACATCAGCGCCAGCTGAATCATTTGACGACGGGTAATTTCGCTGTTGATTTTCACGCGGGAGAAAACGCCGCGCATTTCAGGCGTATTACTGATATCGACGTTAATCACTTCGTCGAGTGGCAGATTCGCATCCAGCGTGACCATAGCGGTCATCAGCTTTGTCAGGGAGGCAATCGGCCTCACCTCATCAGGATTTCGGGAATAAATCACTTCGTGGCTTTTAAGATCCACCACCATGGCGCTGCCGGAAGCAATTTGAACAATCGAGGCGACGGCCTGCTCTTGCTTTGCAGCGAAGGCGGCAGGTGCAGACAACATGCCTGTATTTAAGGCTAATAAGCTCAGAACCAGAAGACGGATTTTCACATGCATTGCTCTGTATTTAGAAAGTTGTCATTGAGTTATGTCGAAACAGCGGGCGGAATTATAAGGGACGCGAATAGTCTTAGCACCCGCATTTTTCAATTCTATTTGTCACAAAGTCTGTCACCAGCGCCCGCCAACCGTGGAACGGCGAGTAAGTGAACACTTGCGTAAAATCTCCCGCTCAAGAAAACGAAAATTTTAGAAAGTCACAAATGTCAAAATTTTGCTATGTGGTGCTCCCTATTTCGATGAGCTTCGAGCTCCACTTTTTGCAAAAGTAACACCAGAATTTTTGGATTTTTTCTCACAAACGTCACTATCTCTTCAAAAATCATCTTCATGTTTTATCGTTACAAACCTTAAAAGCGCGAAATTAAAAAAGAACATTTAAAACAATGATTTACAAATCATTATCAAAATTTATGAGTTTGTATAAATCTTAGTGTAATCTTTAAATACCAGCACAAAATGAAGGGTTAATTGATGTCAAATATTATTAGCAACCTATTTATGGAAAATAGCCAATTTGTTCTTATCGGTCTTACTGGAAGAACAGGTTCTGGATGTACTTCTGCAGCAAACATTTTAGAGTCACAATATGCAGACATTCCTGAAGAACATCAGATTAATGAATTTTATAATGGACTTGATCTTAAACGTTATTTAATCACAAAAAATTTCATTTCAGAACACTGGAACAAATTTTTCTCTATAAAAGTAAGCGATCTTATTTCTGGCTATATTTTATTAAAAGACGAAAAAGAAGTTGAAAAATTCATAATTTCCTCAGCATCACGAAATAATAAAAATATATCACAAGATAAAGTAAATGACTTTTTGAAAAGTAGAAAGTTCAACAAATCATTAATAAAATCAGGTAAAATGATAAATACAGGAGTAGAAATTAATGAAGAAGAAATAAATCATTACGATAATATTTTAAATATTATAATGAATCATGATCTCGATATTAACACAGTTGATATTAACAATGCAATTTTCGTCAAATTCCTCGAGTATATAAGAAGATTTACTAGTAATTTCAAAAATGGTCTTAATAAACTAGAACAAGGTTTGTATGTGTCCGTTTATCAAGACGCAGGTAATTCAATAAGAAAAACTGGTGGGATAAGTTCAACGTATGAAGAAGATTCCTTTTCCCCGAAAAGCGTATTCCACCTTCCAGAAAGCATTAACAGAATAATAAAATTACTAAGAAAAAATGAAGACAAAACATTTATAGTTATTGATGCTATAAGAAACCCTTACGAGGTAAAATTTTTTAGAGATCGTTACTCAGCATTTAATTTAATTTCAATAAATGCCCCTGATAAGGATAGAAAAAGATATTTGCAAAATGTTCACAAATTTACTAATGATCAACTTGGCGATTTAGATGAACGTGAGTCTGGCATTAAACTAAACAAAAATACATCAGAAGAGAATGCGGTAGAAGGCATTAAAGATAAAATGCAGAAAGATAAATATTTTGAATTCATTTCTCAAAATGTTAAAAGATGCATTGAAATATCAGATATACATTTGTTCAACCCACGGAATGAACTTGAGAACAATAACATACTTAAAGCTCAGTTAGTGTGGTATATAGCACTAATGCAACACCCTGGCCTAATTACACCGACCGCGATGGAACGTGTGATGCAAATTGCTTTTACAGCAAAATTAAACTCTGGTTGTTTATCAAGACAAGTGGGGGCAGTATTGACTGATTGTAACAATTCAGTTAAAGCAATTGGTTGGAATGACGTAGCCAAAGGACAAGTACCTTGTTCATTGAGATCATTAGATGGTGTAATTAACGATTTTGATGACTCAACTTATAGTGAATTTGAACAAAATGATCATGATTTTAGAACGAAAGCGAAAGAAAAACTAATAATCTTCAAGAATAAAGAAGTTAGTATCAAAGGTTATAATTTATCCTATTGTTTTAAAAGTTTAAAAAATAGCATCGATGGAGATAGAAACCAAGTTCACACTAGAGCATTACATGCAGAAGAAAATGCGTTCTTGCAAATTTCAAAATATGGAGGTGTAGGTATTGAAGGTGGAGTTCTGTATACAACCGCCAGTCCCTGCGAGCTTTGCGCAAAGAAGGCCTATCAAATAGGTGTAAAAGATATCGTATTTATCGACCCATATCCAGGAATTGCAATAAGTCATATATTGAGCATCGGTAACTCCAAGCCTAATTTAATTCAATTTAGAGGTGCTATAGGAAGAGCCTACCATAAACTTTATGAACAAATCATGCCTTATAAAGACGAGTTAGAGTTTCTTAGTGGAAATGAATAATTCAAAGTTAACATTCATAAATAATATAAAAGGTATAAAAATGCAGCAACAAAGTCTTTCTATAGCTCCAATCAAAGTGCAAGAAATAGACAGCATTAGCATGGGCATTTTACCAAATGGTGAAACCTTTTTATCATTACAAGGCTTAGCAAAGTTTTGTGGCGTGGCACCAAGTGCTATAATTCAATTAGCCCAAGACTGGGAGAAAGGCGAAGCGCAAAATAGAAATAGAGGTCAAAAACTTGAAAGTTTAATTAAAGAATGGACTGAATCAGATAGCGCCCCCGACAGTTTGTATGTTCAGATAAACAGTAACAACTCTATTTCTGGAGTTATTCATGCCGTTCCAGAGGCGATAGTGATGGCCATCACAGATTATTATGCACATTTTGCACTAATAACTAAACCAGAAGCTATTAGTAACTATCGCAAGGCGGCAAAATATGGATTAAGGAAATATATACATGAAAGATTAAGCTACACTGAGAAAGATGTACTGACAAAAAGCTGGGAACTTTTCCAAGAGAGAATTCTAAACAATGAAAGTCCCCGCGGATATTTCACCATGTTTGATGAGGCAACGACAATAATTGCATCATTGATTCGTAATAGTATTGCTGTTGATGACTCAATTATGCCCGATGGTAGTTTGGGTATTCATTGGGCTAAGCATTGGAAAAATATCAACCTAGCAACAAAGCATAGTGAAAGAATAAAAATAAAACACAACTTTCCTGAGTCATACCGACAAATGGATCCAGAAATAAATGCTTACCCTAACAGCGCCCTTTCAGATTTCAGAACCTGGTTTGAAGACGTATACTTACCACAAAAATACCCTGAATATATAAAAACAAAAGCGAGAAACGGAAAAATTTCTATTGAATCAATTTCTATTCTTCTAACAGCTGTATTACCTCCTTCAATAGAGGATAAAAAATTAAATTAAAAGTCAAAAATTAGGAGCGCAGAATACATATTTTCTGCGCTCTTAGCTATAAAATTTAACTGTAGAGGTATAATATAAGTGAATCTAAAACTAATTTACAAACTAATCAGATAACCAATTTCCTGCCCGTAAGATAATTCCAGCGTATTGCCGTCCGGGTCATCAAGAAATGCCCAGTAGCCCACCGGCGCGCCGGAATCTGTCGGCTCCTGACGTAAAACGCCTGCGGCGCGCGCCTCAGTAAGTTTGGCATCCATCGCTGCTTTTGACGCACAGGCGACGCCGAGATGGCCGAAAGGGCCGAGTTTGGTATCGGTGTTTTCAGGGTCTTCGGCGAGAACGATGGCGAAATGGCGGGTCATGTCGCTCAGCCAGGCGACCGGACGGGCAGTGCTGCCCTTTTCTCCGCGACGATGAATGACTTTCATGTCGGCGAATTGCTGGTAAAACGCGATGCTGGCATCCAGGTCTTTAACAGCGAATGCGATGTGGGTCAGGCCGATATCTTTGTTTTCCATGATGCTTCTCCATTTTTTTAAGCGTTATCGCGTGGAGAAGTCATGGTGTGAAATCACCGGTTGATGCGTTCGCCAATATCCTTCGACGTCTTCAGCACGCGCACTTCAGTAAATAACTCTGTCGCTTCTTCGTACTCTTTGCGCAAGTAGCTCAGCCACTGTTTGATACGCGCAACGTGATACAAACCGGTGTCGCCCTGCTTTTCCAGACGGGTGTATTTCTGCAACAGCGTCATCACATCCGGCCACGGCATACGCGGTTCGTTGTACTTCACCACGCGGCTGAGGTTCGGGATGTTCAACGCACCACGCCCCAGCATTACCGCATCGCAACCGGTAGTTTGCAGACAGGCCTGACCGCTTTCGTAATCCCAGATTTCGCCGTTAGCAATCACCGGAATACTCAGCCGCTGACGGATTTCACCAATCGCGGCCCAGTTAATGCGCTCCGGCTTGTAACCGTCTTCTTTGGTTCGCCCGTGAACGGTCAGTTCGGTGGCACCGGCCTGCTGCACTGCATCAGCAATTTCAAAACTGCGCTCGAGGGAATCCCAGCCAAGACGTACTTTCACGGTCACCGGCAAATGCGCGGGAACGGCGGCGCGCATGGCTTTCGCACCCTGATAAATCAGCTCAGGATCTTTAAGTAGCGTGGCTCCGCCGCCGCTGCCGTTGACCATTTTCGACGGGCAACCACAGTTGAGATCCACTCCGTAAGAGCCGAGCTTAACGGCAAAAGCGGCGTTTTCAGCCAGCCATTGCGGATATTGTCCAAGCAGTTGAACACGCACCCGCGTACCGGAGGGCGTACGGCTGTCGTGATGTAATTCGGGGCACAGGCGATGGAAAACTTTGGCGGGCAGCAGCTGATCGACCACACGCACAAACTCAGTGATGCACAAATCGTAGTCGTTCACTTCAGTGAGAAGTTCACGAACCAGAGGATCAAGCACACCTTCCATCGGAGCCAGTAATACGCGCATCGTTGTTCAACCTTTAAAAATGACGCGCAAGATTACCGCATGGCCCGCCGCCGGGCAATTACCCTTGTGACAAATCGCGGCTCAGGTGTTCCGGCGCATTGCCGCTGGCCTGCCGGGCTTTTACCGAGCGCCAGGCAATCCACACAGCCAGGAACGCCGGTATGGCAAACAGCAGGAACATCCAGAATGCCGCGTTGGCCGCACCGGCATCTCCCTGACTCACGCCCGCGAAGTTAGCGACAGTGCCCGCCAGTGCCGCGCCGAGCGCTGACGCAAAAGACTGCACGACAGTTATTGATGCACCGGCTTTTTCGCGGTCGTCCTCCGGAGCCTGTTGCAGCACGCGGGTCAGCAGATGCGGCCAGCCAAGACCGATGCCGAAACCGGCCAGCGTCAGCCCGAGAACCACACCACTGATATTTAGCCACGGCAGACCAAACGCGACGGGTACGGTAAACAACAATAAAAGCAAACCGGCAGCCAGTATCACCGGCCCGCAGACAATGGCGTTGTCGGCACGGCGACCTGTCCATCCGGAGCTCGCAACCTCACTTAATGTCCAGCCCGCTGCCGCGGCTGCCGTGATATAACCGGCCGCCAGCGGCGCCTGACCATGCAAATGTTGCAGCATATAAGGGACAAACAGTTCGCAGCCGAGGCCGATAATCAGCAGACTCATCACCAGATACAGCCCGTAAAGCGGAGAAGAACGGCGTAATGCATTGCGCGGCAGCAGCCTGACATCAGCGGTAAATTCGCGGTGACGCAGAATTAAAATCATCACCACCGCAATCACGAATCCGAGCAGGTTAATCAGGCCTTCGGAGGACAAACTCCCCGCAGAAACCACCAGCACCGAGCCGGTCAGCAACGCCAGCTGCATCAGCGGTAACGGCTCGTCGGCCTGTTTTTCACGCTGCGCTTTTGGCAAGATCCGCCATACCCACAGCCCGAACAAAGACGTCACCGGCAGCAGCAAACCAAATGCCCAACGCCAGGCGTGCAGTTCCGCAAAAATCCCGCCCACTGCCGGGCCGATCAGCGTCGCAATCCCCCACATGGCAGAAATCAGCGCCATTGCCCGCGGCCAGAGAGATTCTTTAAACAGCAGATTGATCATCGCGTAAGAAAGCGCAAACAGGAATCCGCCGCCCAGCCCCTGCAACGCCCTTCCGAGCAGCAACACCGGCATATTCGGCGCGGCGGTACAAATCGCGGCACCGGCGATAAAAATACCGGTCGCCATCAGATAACTGCCGCGGGGTCCGGCGGTTCGCATCAGACGGGCGGAAAGTGCCGAGCCCAGTATGGAGCACACGACGTACAGTGTGGTGTTCCACGCATACCACGCCAGCCCGCCGATATCCTGCACGACAGAGGGCAAAATGGTGATCACGATGTAACTGTTGGTGGCGTAAAGCGCGACACCGGCACTGAGGGTGATGGCGCTCCCGCGGTTCTCTGCACTGAATAAGTCCGCCCAACCATTCTGACTTCCCGACATTTCTCTGCATCCCTTTGGTTTGTGCTTTCCACACATTGAAGCGTGATGTGGTTATGGTATGATTAAAACAAGAAATAACTTGGAATATGTTTTACGTAATCTAGAACCCGCCGAGGTAATATGTCAAGCAATGACTTGGAAAATAAAAATGACGTCAGACAAAGTGTGGCAGAGCGGCTGCTGATGCTTCTGAAAACGCGCGGGGAATTACAGGCCAGTGATGCCGGTCACCTTTTGGGCACCACCGGAGAAGCCGCACGACAACAGTTCGTGAAGCTGGCAAAAGAAGGTCTGGTGGAAGCCAAAGCCGTTTCCCAGGGTGTCGGCCGCCCGTCACAATACTGGCAGCTGACCGCCGCAGGCCATGCGCGATTCCCCGATGCGCACGCCGATCTCACCGTACAACTTTTGCAGCTGATCCGCACCTCTCTGGGCGATTCAGCGCTGGATCAGCTGATCACTTCGCGGGAAAAAATCACGCAGGAAAACTACCACCAGGCGATGCTCGGGGCGGTGTCGATGGAAGAAAAATTGCAAAGGCTGACGGATATCCGTACCCGTGAAGGCTATATGGCGGACTGGACATTACAGGAAGATGGCAGTTATCTGTTTATCGAAAATCACTGCCCGATTTGTGCCGCCGCCGCCACCTGTCAGGGATTTTGCCGGGCAGAACGCGATGTGTTCAGCGAAGTGCTGGATGCTGATGTGCAACGCACCGAGCATATTTTGCAGGGCGCACGGCGTTGTGCCTATGTGATCCGATAAACCGGATCCGCTAGATTGCAGACGAAAAAAAACCGCCGGTGAAGGCGGTTTGATTGCACAACAGTGATAACAATTACTTGTTGCCGCTGCCTGCATTGCCGGTGCGACGCTGGCCTGCATGAGCAGGACGCGAACGTGCCGGACGGTTTTCAGCTGAACCGCGGTTTTCTGAACCACGAGTTTCTGAGGTACCGCTGCGCTGACCATTTCCGCCCTGACGCGGAGCGCCGGAACGTGGAGCACCAGAGCGCGGTGCGCCCGGACGCTGGCCCTGACGTGGCGCGCCACGACCACCGCCGCCGCTGCCCTGACGACCATTAATGATCGGCTCAGCTTTGATGCTCGGGTCTGGCTCGTAACCTTCCAGCGCGATGCGTGGAATTTCACGTTTCAGCAGACGTTCGATATCACGCAGCAGTTTGTGTTCGTCAACGCACACCAGAGAAATCGCTTCGCCGGTGGCTTCCGCACGACCGGTACGGCCGATACGGTGAACGTAATCTTCCGGTACGTTTGGCAGCTCGTAGTTCACCACGTGCGGCAGCTGGTCGATATCCAGACCACGCGCAGCGATGTCAGTCGCGACCAGAACACGGATAGAACCGGCTTTGAAATCGGCCAGTGCGCGGGTACGTGCGCCCTGACTTTTGTTACCGTGAATAGCGGCGGCAGTGATGCCGTCTTTATTCAGCTGCTCAGCCAGATGGTTTGCGCCATGTTTGGTACGGTTGAAGACCAGCACCTGTTTCCAGTCGCCTTCGCCGATCATCTGAGACAGCAATTCTCTTTTACGTTTCTTATCAACAAAGTGAACGCTTTGTTCAATTTGCGCAGAAGCGGTGTTGCGACGGGCTACTTCGACAGAAGCAGGGTTGGTCAGCAACTTGCTCGCCAGACCTTTAATCTCATCAGAGAAGGTCGCGGAGAACAGCAGGTTCTGACGCCTGGCAGGCAGTTTCGCCAGCACGCGACGGATGTCATGAATGAAGCCCATGTCCAGCATGCGGTCGGCTTCGTCCAGCACCAGAATTTCAACCTGAGATAAATCAACAGCACGCTGATGTTCAAGATCCAGCAAACGACCAGGCGTTGCGATCAAAACATCCACACCACCGCGCAGTTTCATCATCTGCGGGTTGATGCTCACACCACCAAATACCACCAGCGAACGCAGGGTCAGGTATTTGCTGTAAGCCTGTACGTTTTCACCAATCTGCGCCGCCAGCTCACGGGTTGGGGTCAGGATCAGCGCACGAACCGGGCGACGTCCTTTGAATTGCGCGTTGGTATGGCTGAGCATATTGAGCAGCGGCAGGGTAAAACCAGCGGTTTTACCAGTACCGGTCTGCGCACTCGCCATCAGGTCACGACCTTCCAGCACGACAGGAATAGCCTGACGCTGAATAGGCGTAGGTTCGCGATAGCCCTGTTCTTCAACAGCACGCAAAATTTCGGCACTTAAGCCGAGGGAATCAAATGACATATAAGGAAAAGCTCCAGTCCACTCTAACCCGAACGGGGTTCGGTGCAGTTTCAAGAGTGGATGATCAGACGAGGCAAATGAGGCATTACCACGAGGATTCGGCACAAACTGCAGTGCGCCAGTTGGGTCGATTCTACCACAGAACGCCGCCGTGCGTGAATTTATCTCCTGCAGGCCTGTAACGGGCGGTTACAGAGGCTGACTCCGGCGGCGCTTTCAGGCGGCATAATCTGTCGTGATAATCCCAAATGTTGACACAGGATAATCAATTATAAATCTGATGAATGGGTTCCCACTTTTTGCGTCCCCCTTCACAGATTTGATTGCTATGCTTCGTTTCTCACACTCCTCTGTCCATAAGGCTCGCTCGCTGCAACATGGAAACCTGGAAAGTAAATTTAATCTCCGTCTGGCTGGGCTGTTTTTTCACCGGCATGGCGATGAGTCAGATCCTGCCTTTTTTACCGCTTTACATCGAACAGCTTGGCGTCACATCTCATGAATCACTGAGCCTGTGGTCAGGACTGGTGTTCAGCGGTACATTTCTGGTTTCGGCCATCGTTGCGCCGCTGTGGGGCAGCCTTGCGGATCGTAAAGGCCGCAAGCTGATGTTGCTGCGCGCCGCACTGGGTATGGCAATTGTCATGATGTTGCAGGGTTTCGCCACCAACGTCTGGCAGCTTTTCATTCTGCGTACGCTGATGGGGCTGACGTCCGGGTATATACCCAATGCGATGGCGCTGGTCGCCTCGCAGGTGCCACGGGATAAAAGCGGCTGGGCGCTGGGCACCTTGTCTACCGGTCAGGTATCTGGTGTCATTATCGGCCCGCTGCTCGGCGGTTTTATGGCTGACCATCTCGGCCTGCGCACGGTATTTTTCGTCACCAGCGGCATGTTGTTTATCAGCTTCCTGATCACATTATTTCTGATCAAAGAACGCGTAGTGCCGGTGACCAAAGCCAACCGGCTGAGTGGTAAAGCGGTATTCACCACACTGCCTTATCCGTGGCTCATCGTCAGCCTGTTCGTTACCACCATGATGATTCAACTGGCGAACGGTTCCATCAGCCCGATCCTGACGCTGTTTATCCGCGAGATTTCGTCTGACACCAGCAACATCGCCTTTATCAGCGGCGTGATTGCCGCGGTACCCGGCGTTTCCGCGCTGATGGCCGCCCCTAAACTCGGCAAGCTCGGCGACCGCATTGGCGCGCACCGCATTCTTATCGCCGCACTGGTCTTTTGCTTCATTCTGTTCTGCCTGATGGCGCTGATTAATACGCCGACCCAGCTGGGTATTTTGCGGTTCATGCTCGGTTTCGGTGATGGCGCGCTGATGCCTGCGGTACAGGCACTGCTGGTGAAATACAGCAGTGATCAGGTCACCGGCCGGATATTTGGATACAACCAGTCGTTTATGTATCTCGGGAACGTGATCGGGCCGCTGATTGGCTCGAGCGCCTCAGCCCTGCTCGGCTTCCGGTGGGTGTTTATCGTGACGGCGATTCTGGTGCTGTTTAACACCGTGCAGGTGTGGTGGAGTTTTCGGCGTGTACCGACGGGGCGGGTCAGAGTTTGATGTGCTCCTCCCCCTGCGAAGGGGGAGGACGGGAGGGGGTTTTAGGGCTGACACCATTATCCCTGCACACTTCAGCATTCATTTTTTGACCTTTATACCCCACCCCAACCCTCCCCTTCGCAGGGGAGGGAGCTAATAAACCTCACCAGCCGGCATAAAAAAAGGGACACTTCTCAGTGCCCCTCTCAAACGTTTGCAATCAAAAACCGTTACCGGCGGTTGCCGAAAATCCGCAACAGCATCAGGAACAAGTTGATGAAATCGAGATACAACGTCAGTGCGCCAACAATGGAGTATTTACGGAAGTTATCGCGATCATCAGCAGACAACTGCGCACCCATGTTTTTCAGCTTCTGTGTGTCATACGCGGTCAGACCGACGAAGATCAGCACACCGGCGTAAGAAATGATGTTCGCGAGGCCGGAGCTTTTCAGCCACATGTTCACCAGCGATGCCAGCACCAGGCCGATCAGCGCCATGAACAACATGCTGCCGATACCGGTCAGGTCACGCTTGGTCACGTATCCGTAAACACTCATCGCGCCAAACATACCGGCTGCGACAATGAAGGTACCGAAAATCGAATCACCGGTGTAGACCAGGAAAATACTGGAAAGCGTCAGCCCGGTCAGCGCGGAATACAGCATGAACAGACCGGTGGCGACCGTGCCACTCAGGCGATTCACCATGCCAGAAATCACGAAGACCAGAGCCAGCTGCGCGATGATCAAACCGAAGAATGTAATCTGGCTGGAGAAAACAAAACTCATGATTTTCTCAGAGCCGGAGGCGTACCAGGCCACAAATGCGGTTAGCAGCAAACCACAGAACATCCAGCCATACACTTGCGCCATGTACGCCTGAATGCCGGTATTCGCGCGTTCAACAATTGAACCGTTACTGCGTGGATATCGATCCATGATGATTACCCTTTTGCATGGAGGACAAAAAATGAGGCCAGAACAGCCTCCCGATTTTTTAAGCGTATCACAGATAGAGAGAAAAGCATGGAAGGTCTGCGTGCGGTTGAGATGCGATTTACCAGCGCGCCGCGGCCTGTTTATCGCTGTCACGGGCATCAACCCAACGGTCGCCCTCTTCCGTGGCCTCACGCTTCCAGAACGGTGCGCGGGTTTTCAGATGATCCATAATGAATTCATTGGCTTCAAAAGCCATGCCACGATGCGCGCTGGTCACGCCGACAAACACGATTTCATCCCCCGGATACATCGGACCCACGCGGTGATAAACCGACACGCGTTGCAGCGGCCAGCGGGAACGGGCTTCAGCAACAATTTCTGCCAGCGCTTTTTCGGTCATGCCCGGATAATGTTCCAGCGTTAACGCGCTGACATGATTACCCAGATTGTGATTGCGCACTTTGCCGGTAAACGTCACCACAGCACCGTCGGCGTCAGATTGCGCCAGCCAGTTGTACTCATCACCCACGCTGAACGGCGCGGCATCCACAACAATTTTCGTCTCGCTCATCTCAGCCCCCGGTGACCGGTGGGAAGAAGGCCACTTCATCGCCCGCCGTGAGCGGATGCGCCATCGTGGTCAGCGTCTGGTTAACCGCCACCAGTAACTTTCCGGATTCCAGCGCCAGTGCCCAGCGGTCACCGCGTGCCGTAAGCGAAGTCCGTAACTCTTCCACCGTTGAGAAATCCGACGGAAGTTGCAGGCTCGAGGTGCCGGTCAGTTCGCGTACCTGCGCGAAGAAAAGAACGTCGATCATATTTCCACCTTACCTTCCACCTTAAAGTCTCCGGATTTGCCGCCGGTTTTTTCCAGCAGGCGGATCGGGCCGATCACCATATCTTTCTGCACCGCTTTACACATATCGTAAATAGTCAGCGCCGCCACGGAAGCCGCCGTCAGCGCTTCCATTTCCACGCCGGTTTTTCCACTCAGACGGCAGCGGGATTCGATGCGCACGCGGTTATGTTCCGGCTGCGCGTCGAGATTTACTTCCACTTTGGTCAGCAACAGCGGATGACACAGCGGGATTAAATCCCAGGTCTTTTTCGCCGCCTGAATGCCAGCGATACGCGCCGTAGCGAACACATCACCTTTGTGGTGGTTGCCGTTAATGATCATCGCCAGCGTACCGGCCGCCATTTCAACAAAGGCTTCGGCTCGCGCTTCGCGAACCGTTTCGGCTTTACCGGAGACATCCACCATGTGCGCGTCGCCGGAAGCATTAATGTGAGTGAGTTCAGACATGCTTATTTCTTCAAATGTGGAGTGAAATTGCACGGTCCCTGACGGGCGTCAAGCTGCGCTTCAATGATGTTGTCCCAGGCGGTCTGGCAGGCGCGGGTCGAGCCGGGCATGGCGAAAATTACCGTCTGGTTGGCGATGCCGCCAATGGCGCGCGACTGAATAGTCGAGGTACCGATATCTTCAAACGACACCATGCGGAACAACTCGCCAAAGCCTTCGATTTCGCGGTCAAACAGCGGTTTCAGCGCTTCCGGCGTATTGTTGCCGGCGTTAAAACCGGTACCGCCATTGATCAGAATCGCCTGGATTTTTTCATCCGCTACCCACGCAGAAACCACGGCGCGGATGCTGTAAATGTTCTCTTTGACGATTTGCTGTGCGACGACGTGATGCCCGCTTTCGGTCACGGCCTCTTTCAGGTAATGCCCGGATGTGTCTTCAGCCTCAGTGCGACGGTCGGAAACCGTCATGATCGCCACAGATAAAGGCAAAAACTCTTTACTGGCTTTGCTCATCAGTTTGCTCCTTAAACGATTAATGCCGGACTCAGCCGCCGATAAACGACAGGTTCTGGGTAATCCCGGTATTGCCCTCATGCAGGAAGTGAGTTTGTTTTTTGCGGCTCAGGCCGCCCTGAATGCGGTCCATCAGATCGTCCTGCTGCATGTCGTTGGCTAATAAATCACGCAGAGGGATGCCCTGCTCGCCGAAAAGACACAAATGCAGATTGCCGATGGCAGACACGCGCAGCCGGTTACAGCTGGCGCAGAAGTCTTTTTCGTACGGCATGATCAATCCGATTTCACCGAGATAATCCGGATGGCTGAAAACCTGCGCGGGGCCGTCGCTGCGGGAGCGAACCTGCAACTGCCAGCCCTGACGCACCAGCTGTTCGCGAAGCACTTCGCCGGACACGTGATGTTTGCGGAACAGATCGCCACCGTCGCCGGTTTCCATCAGCTCGATGAAACGTAGCTGGATCGGACGGGTTTTGATCCAGTCGAGAAACGTGTTCAGGCTGGCGTGATTCACATCGCGCATCAGCACGGTATTGACTTTCACCTTACTGAAACCGGCGTCAAAAGCCGCGTCGATTCCGGCCATCACATCGCGGAATTTATCCTGACCGGTGATGGCGTGAAACTGGCGGGCGTCGAGACTGTCGACGCTGACGTTGATGTTGGTCAGACCGGCATCGCGCCATTTATCGATATCACGCGCCATGCGATAACCGTTAGTGGTCACCGCGAGGGTTTTGATGGAAGGATTTTCGCGCACTGCAGCAATGATCTCGCAGAAGTCGCGGCGCAGCGACGGTTCTCCACCGGTCAGGCGCACTTTTTCTGTCCCTAAGTGAGCGAACGCGCGGCTGACCCGACGGATTTCATCGAGCGAGAGAAAACTTTTATTGCTGTGTCCGTGCGGCTTGTAGCCATCCGGCAGACAATAGGTGCAACGAAAATTGCACACGTCTGTGATCGACAGCCGCAAGTAATAAAACTTGCGGGCAAAAGCATCAGTAAGTTGAAGCACCTTAACACCTTTCCAGATACGGGAGATGCGGGCATTTCTGCCATACACCCTGGTGACTTTCGTCACGGCCAGGGCTCCATATTGTTTCTGTGGGAACGACGTCAGAAAGGCAACTTAGGAACCAGGGCTAGGAGTTGATTCATCCGATCCATAGCGGAGCGATGATGAATACGGGGGTAACGGGGCATATTCTAACGCCGCAAAGTCCGGATCGCCAAGATGGTTTTTCGTTATGCATTTTGATATATAACGATTTTTCACGACAAAAGACTGCATTTTCAAGGCTAAAAGCGTTTGATTTTGAATACGCTGAGTCTGCAAATGTCGTGCCCTTAAGTGATAACATCTTGTTGCAAAGTTAGGTAAAATCCCCGCAGAAAATTGATTTATATCGCCACTCCCCATTGAAAGGAAAACCATGCGTAACCGAACATTAGCAGACCTCGACCGGGTGGTGGCGTTAGGCGGAGGTCACGGGCTTGGCCGCGTGATGTCCTCCCTCTCCTCTCTCGGCCCGCGTCTGACCGGCATCGTGACCACCACGGATAACGGCGGTTCGACCGGTCGCATACGTCGTTCCGTGGGTGGCATTGCCTGGGGCGATATGCGCAATTGCCTGAATCAGCTGATCACCGAACCGAGTCTGGCCTCCGCGATGTTTGAATATCGCTTCAGCGGTCAGGGAGAACTCGACGGGCATAATCTGGGGAACCTGATGCTGCGTGCGCTCGATCACCTGACCGTGCGTCCGCTTGAAGCGATCAATCTGGTGCGCAGCCTGCTAAAAGTGGATGCCGAACTGATCCCGATGTCAGAACAGCCGGTCGATCTGGCCGCCATTGATGCCAACGGTGAAACGGTTCATGGAGAAGTGAATGTCGATAAACTGACGCAGATCCCGCGAGAACTGCGGCTTGAACCTCAGGTGCCGGCCACGCGCGAAGCGTTGCAGGCAATTGCAGAAGCTAATCTGATCCTGATTGGCCCCGGCAGTTTCTTCACCAGCCTGATGCCGCTGTTGCTGATGAATGACCTCACCACTGCGCTGCGTCGCAGCCGTGCGCACATTGTGTATATCGGCAATCTGGGGAAAGAACTCAGCGTCGCCGCGGCTTCTCTGACGCTGGATAACAAACTGGATATGATCGAAACGCGCATTGGTCGCCGTGCGGATGCCGCGATTGTCGGTCCGAAAGTGACTGTTGGCGGAAGCGCGGCTGAACATCTGATTATTCAGAGCCCGCTCGAAGCCAGCGATGTGCCCTATCGTCATGACCGCGATATGTTGCGGGCGGCCATCGAAGAAGCGCTGCAAAAGATGCTCTGATTTACTGAATAGCATAAACACGAAAGGCCGCGCGATGCGGCCTTTTTTGCGTCCGGAAACTGAATTTACTGCCAGTCAGCCAGGATCTCATTGGTGGTTTTCACGGTAACCGGATTCCCCGGCACGGATAACTCACGCCACACTTCATTATGCTGACCGATCAGTTGCTGCGCCGTCACATGCGTGCGGTCGCCGGTGGTATGCGCATCCGATGCGACGGTCACGGCATAGCCTTTGCTGGCGGCAACTTTGATGGTGGTATCAACGCAGTAATCCGTTGCACAACCACAGACCGTAAAACGGGTCGCGTTCAGTTCCTGCAATACCGATTCGAGCGTAGTGCGATAGAAAGAATCACAGGCGGTTTTGGTGACAGAAATTGCCCCTTCCGGCTGATGAAGTTCAGGTAACACTTGCCAGAATTCGCTGCCTTTGCTCATTTCACCTTCAGCATGCTGAATGAAAATAACGCGCCCTGCCCGGTCAATCAGCTGATTAATGCGCTCAGCCCGTCCGCTGCGGTCATAACGCGGGGAGATGAACACCCCGTTTTGCATATCGATCACGATAAGAACCTGTTGCTCTGACACGATCCTTCCCCTCAAATGAACAGAATGAAATGCGCGTAAATTACTTTTTCACCAGCGGATGGTTATTCCACGGGCTGTCGGCAGCCGGTTTGGCGGTACTGACTTTTGGCTTTTGCGGAGCCTGTGCTGAGAGCGGTGTGCGGCGCTTGCTGCGTGTCATGTCCGGGCGCAGATGACCTTCGATGAAATCCAGATACAGCGTTTCCACTTCCTTGCGCGCCCACGGCGTACGGCGCAAGAATTTAAGGCTGGATTTCACACTCGGGTCACTTTTAAAGCAGTTGATATTCACCTGCGAGGCCAGCGCCGGCCAGCCAAAGTTATCCACCAGCGTTGTCAGCAGTTTTTCCAGCGTGACGCCGTGCAGCGGATCTTTCGCTGCGCCAGGATTTTGTGGTGTGTCAGTCATTGGCTCGCTCTTCGTTAAAATGTCTGGGTCATGATTTTTAAGCCGCGCAGTCTACCACCCTTCTCGTTATGAAATGGCAATAAACTGCTCGCGCAAGGCATGCAGTTCGTCGCGGGTATTGGCTGCTTCTTCGAATTCCAGATTCTGCGCGTGCGCATACATCTTGCTTTCCAGCTCTTTGATGCGTTGCTCCAGCGCTTTCGGCGTAAGCGATTTGAAGGTCTGCGCCGCTTCTGCATCGCGTTTGTCTTTGTTCTTTTTGGTCTTAGGCTGACCGAGTTGCAGGATGTCGGAGATCTTCTTGTTCAGCCCCATCGGCGTGATGCCGTTTTCGAGGTTATACGCTTCCTGTTTGGCGCGGCGACGTTCGGTTTCTTCAATGGCGCGGGCCATCGAGTTGGTAATTTTATCACCGTAGAGAATCGCTTTACCGTTGAGGTTACGCGCCGCACGGCCAATGGTCTGGATCAGCGAGCGTTCAGAACGCAGGAAGCCTTCTTTGTCCGCATCCAGAATGGCCACCAGCGACACTTCCGGCATATCCAGCCCTTCTCGCAGTAAGTTGATACCGACCAGCACATCGAATTCACCCAGACGTAAATCGCGGATGATCTCCACACGCTCGACGGTATCGATGTCAGAGTGCAGGTAACGTACTTTCTCGCCGTGTTCTTCCAGATACTCGGTCAGGTCTTCCGCCATACGCTTGGTCAGCGTAGTGACCAGCACACGCTCGTTAACCGCCACACGTTTACGAATTTCAGACAGCAAGTCGTCCACCTGGGTGGTCACCGGACGCACTTCGATGATCGGATCCAGCAGACCGGTCGGACGCACCACCTGATCGACCACATCATCACCGGATTTCTCCAGTTCGTATTTACCCGGCGTGGCCGAGACATAAATACTTTGCGGCGCCAGCGCTTCGAATTCCTCAAAGCGCATCGGGCGGTTATCCAGCGCGGAAGGCAGACGGAAACCGTATTCAACCAGCGTTTCTTTACGCGAGCGGTCGCCTTTGTACATCCCGCCGATTTGCGGGATGGTCACGTGGGATTCATCAACAATCAGCAAACCGTCGGCAGGCAGATAGTCGAACAGCGTCGGAGGTGCCTCGCCCGGCCCGCGCCCTGAAAGGTAGCGCGAGTAGTTTTCGATACCGGAGCAATAACCCAGCTCGTTCATCATTTCGAGATCAAACTGCGTGCGCTGGCTGATACGCTGTTCTTCCAGCAGTTTGTTATTGGCCAGCAGCACTTTACGGCGATCCGCCAGTTCGACTTTGATTTCTTCCATCGCCTGCACGATGCGTTCACGTGGGGTCACGTAGTGCGTTTTTGGGTAGATGGTGAAACGCGGCACTTCGTGCTGAACCTGACCGGTCAGCGGATCAAACAGCGACAGACGTTCGACTTCCTGATCGAACAGTTCAATGCGTAGCGCCAGATCGTCAGATTCTGCCGGGAACACGTCAATGACTTCCCCGCGCACGCGGAAAGTACTGCGCTGAAAAGCCTGATCGTTACGGGAATATTGCAGCTCCGCCAGACGACGCAGAATGGCTCGCTGATCGATAATCATCCCTTTGGTCAGATGCAGCATCATTTTCAAATACAAGTCGGGGTCACCCAGACCGTAGATGGCAGAAACTGACGCTACCACGATGACATCCCGGCGTTCCAGCAGGGCTTTAGTCGCGGAAAGACGCATTTGCTCAATGTGTTCGTTCACTGAGGCGTCTTTTTCAATAAAAGTGTCTGAGCTCGGGACATAGGCCTCGGGCTGATAGTAATCGTAGTAGGAGACAAAATATTCCACCGCGTTCTCCGGAAAGAACTCTTTCATCTCGCCATAAAGCTGCGCCGCGAGCGTTTTGTTCGGGGCGAGCACCATCGTCGGACGGTTCAGGTCAGCAATCACATTCGCCACGGTAAAAGTTTTGCCTGAACCGGTCACCCCGAGCAACGTCTGGTGCGCCAGCCCGTTCTCCAGCCCTTCTTCCAGGCGGCGTATCGCCTCAGGCTGATCGCCTGAAGGTTTAAATTCGGAATGCAGTTTGAACTCTTTACTCATGACGGGCTACCTGACTGAAATGGAAATGCACAAGGCCGTACGGGCTGAACCGGTGAACAGTTCGGGGAAAAATAGTATGAAAGACTTGGCAATTTTTGCCAGTCCAAATTTTACCGCCATTATAATACTGTATATAAAACCAGCTTCCAATCAATAAAAACGGCACCTCTTTTAACATCTTGCTGCCACTGCACTTTTTTAGGTTATGGCAAATGAGAAATCTCACCATCAGTTGACATTTTTATCCCGATATTTACCGCTATTCACTTTCTGACCACAGCTTGACGAAGATTGACACAACTGTGACGAACGAATTACGCCTGTATTGCTTTTAACTAACTCATTGATATAAAACCACATCATCAAAAAGCTGCGAATACGGGCAAACTGAGCGCAAGCCGCGTCCTGACTCGTCTGTAGCAACTTTTCTTACTCTCATGCACAAGGTTATCCACAGGAATAGTGGATAAGTCTCAGTACACCAGGCGCGGCGGGAGTTGGTAAAAAACCATTTTTTGCTCCGTCAGCGCCTGAGAGCTCTTTTTTAGTTATTTTTTATCTTTTTTATCTCCTTATTTATGCCTATTTCGCCTGGATTTCCGAGCGGATGTTCCTTGCAAAACCCAAAAGTGCATCTGATCAGGATTTTCCAGCTTCTCAACGGCGCAAACCTTGCACCAAAATTAGTGAAACCGGCACTGCCAAAGTGCAGTTTCCTTTTACAACGGCTCACGCCGAATCTCCAAATCCTGACAATACTCATGAATAATCCTAAATCATCCGTACGTGGCCTGTTAACAGCCACGTAACGTCTCTTTTTATCACTGCCTGGTAAAACTTGGCCTGAGAGTTGCAAATTCACTCTTTGAAGAGATTTCGTGAAGGATTCCCCTGTAGAACGCGCATACAGCGGAACATAAATGTCAGAAACATGACAGTGGCCGTCAAAATGCAGTCCGGTGAAAAGCGCCATGAGGGAGGTATGTCTGATGTTAAGTGTAAAATCCGTTAATCAGTACTATGGGCAAAAACATATTCTTTGGGACATCAATCTCGAACTGTACCGCGGGCAATGCACCTGCCTGATCGGGCGAAATGGCGTGGGCAAAACGACGCTGATCAATTGCATCATGGGGCATCTTCCGGTGAAAAGCGGCGCAATTTCCTGGCAATCGCGTGATGAAGAGCCGCAAAGTCTGCTGAATCTGCCTGTGGAAAGCCGCGCACAGATGGGTATCGGTTATGTACCTCAGGGGCGGCAGATTTTTTCGCAGATGAGTGTCGATGAAAACCTGCAAATCGCCATGATGGCGAGCCGGAATAAGACGCGTCGCGTGCCTGAAGAAGTCTATGACCTGTTTCCGGCGTTAAAGGAGATGGGCACGCGTAAGGCAGGAGAACTTGATGAAAGCCAGCAGCAACAGCTGGCCATCAGCCGGGCGCTGGTTCAGGAGCCGGAATTACTGATACTGGATGAACCGACCGAGCACACCAGCGCATCGATGGCGGCGAACATGGGCAATATTATTCACCGCCTGAACCGGGATCTGGGTCTGACATTATTGCTGGTCGGCCACAAACTGCCGTTCTTCCGCAGCGTCGCCGACCGGTTCTGTCTGGTCGATGGCGGCCGCAATGTCGCACAGGGCACGCTGGCACAGCTCGACGATCAGTTAATCAAAAACTATCTGACGGTCTGATGTTTCACGCCGTGAGACGGTCAAGATCCAGATATTGTCCCAGATTAACGTCCAGTCCGGCGCTCAGGTACGGGATCTCGCCCAGCAGCGGCGCAGGCAGCATACGCGTGAGCGTATCCATATACGCCTGATGATGCTTCCCCGTTTCCTGCACGTCGTTGGCTATCCAGCCCGCCAGATGCAATCCGCTTTGTGCGATGGCCTGCGCCGTCAGCACCGCGTGGTTAATGCAGCCGAGGCGCATTCCCACCACTAACACCACCGGCAACTGCTCGGCGATAACCCAGTCAGCAAAGGTATAATCCGCGGTCAGTGGCGTATACCAGCCGCCCGCGCCTTCCACAATTACCCAGTCCGCCAGCGGTTCCAGATGGCGTAAACCTGCGGATAACACCTGCGGGTCAACCGGACGCTTTTCCAGTTCGCTGACGATGTGCGGTGAGGTCGGTTCGATAAAAGTGCAGGGATTCACTTCGTCATAACGCAGACCCACGGTGCTGTAAGCCTGCAACGCCAGAGCATCGCTGTTACGTGGCCCTTCGGCGGTCATTTCACTGCCAGATGCCACCGGTTTGTATCCGGCGGTTGTGTGTCCGGCACATGCGGCAGCCTGCAAGAATGCGGTGGTCGCGACGGTTTTTCCGACTTCAGTGTCGGTGCCGGTAATGAAGTATTTTTGTTTCATGAAAAGCCTGGGGTTGGTTGGCTCCCTCCCCGCATTGAAATCAGGTTTTGCTCCTCCCCCTGCGAAGGGGGATGTCGGGAGGGGGTTTTAAAGACGACTCCAGAGTTGCCATTAATACCCCACCCCAGCCCTCCCCTTCGCAGGGGAGGGAGCAGACCGCGCCAGTTTCAAACCAGGGAGGAGCTTTGTTAACGTGGGATAAGTTCTTCGACCTGCAAAATGCCGTAGACCAGCCGGTAGTTGAGGGGCAGGATGCCGTCGCGCCGGACGTAGTGTTTTTCCAGCAATTGCAGACGTCCGCGTCCGCCCAGACCGCCGAGGCGGCCGTTTTTGATGTGCGTCGCGCCGATGCCTTTCAGCGAGCGCATCAGTGACATCACATCGGGGAATTCGGCCACGTGGTCGCTGAAGGTTACTTCGTGGCGGTACGGTGCGCAGGCTTCGGCTATTTTGTCCGGCGTCAGAAACTGGTTCACGTGACGGCGGCCATCGACTTTCATCCATGCCGCAGCCAGTTCGTTAAGCGAACCTTCCGCCAGCGTGGAAAACAGTACCAGCCCGCCGTTGCGGGTGACGCGGTGCATTTCTTCCAGCGCGCGCGGTAACGCGTTACACCACTGCACCGCCAGATTGCTGAAACAAATGTCGACAGAATTGTCGGCGAACGGCAAACGTTCTATGTCGCCCGGCACATATTCATCGGCGGAATCCAGCTCACGGGCACGGTCTAACATGCCGTCGGAGAGATCCAGCGCAATAACCTTTTTGCCCTGCGCCTTCCAGTGACGGCTAAAATGTCCGGTGCCGCAACCCGCATCGACGACCAGATTGCCGGCGTCTTTAAGATACGGCGCTGCGAGCGCCAGTAATTCCTCGCCTACATCACGCTGCAACTGTGCGGCGTTTTCATAACTGATGGCGGCGCGACTGAACGCGTCGGCCACCGCTTGTTTGTTCACTAATTCAGTGACTGCACCCATGAAGGGACTCCAGCAAAAAATCGATATCTTCCGGCTCATGCGCTGCCGTCAGGGTGATACGCAACCGCGCACTGCCCGGCGGCACCGTCGGCGGACGGATGGCGCTGATCCACAACCCGCGTTCACGCAACGCCGAAGCCAGATCCAGCGCTGGCTGATTCTCACCCACAATAACGGGCTGAATAGCGGTCTGTGAACCGGTCAGCTGATAGGGTAAACCGGCGGCTCCCGCGCGAAAACGGGCAATATTGGCCGCCAGTTTATCACGCAAGTCGTCGTGCTGCCGGACTCGTGCCAGCGCAGCCTGTAACGCACACACCTGTGCGGCGGGCATCGCCGTGCTGTAAATCAGATGACGGGCGAACTGCAACAGATAATCCGCAGTCACATCATCACACAGCACTGCCGCCCCGCTGCAGCCGAACGCTTTTCCGAATGTGACGACCAGCAGCTCAGGCCGCACGCCCTGCTGCCAGCAACTTCCGCGTCCTTCTTCGCCGGTCACGCCCACGCCGTGCGCATCATCCACCATCAGCCAGCTGCCGTGCGTTTTCGACAAATTATGCAGCTCAGCCAATGGCGCAGCGTCACCGTCCATACTGAATACGCCTTCTGTAACCACCAGCGTTTCACCGCTGACCGGCTTTTCCAGCAGACGCTGCAGGGAATCCGGCTGATTGTGATGAAAACGCCGTAATTGCGAAGGCGCATGTGCCGCGGCTTCCAGTAAAGACGCATGACTGAGTTTATCGGCCAGCACGCGATCCTCAGCCTGCATCAGCGCGGCAAGGATCGCCTGATTGGCGGCAAAACCGGAGATAAACAGCAACGCACGCGGATAACCCTGCCAGTCCGCCAGTTGCTGCTCAAACTCGGCATGCGCCTGACTGTAACCGGTGACGTGACCAGACCCGCCGCTGCCGACGCCATATTTCTCCGCGCCCTGCTGCCACGCGGCGATCACATCGCGGTTCTGGCTCAGGCCGAGATAATCGTTGCCCGAAAAATTCAGATAACGCCGCTCATTCTGCGTCAGAAAACGCGCGCTGCCGCCCTCGTTCGGCTGGCGCACACGAAATGCCGCCGCCTGTTTCCGCGCCGCGACTGCTTCGTTGATCCGCGTTTGCCAGCTCACCGGTTATACCGCCGCGTTGTAGAACTGATCGGTATCAGCATGAACCAGTTGTTCGGCCAGCGCGGCCTGCTGCTGGTTGTCGCCCATTTCTGTTTCGAAGGACTGAGGATTCAGCCCCAGTTTGCCAAACAGAATTAAGTCTTTATCTTCTGCCGGGTTCGGCGTGGTCAGCAGTTTGCAGCCGTAGAAAATCGAGTTAGCACCGGCCATAAAGCACATCGCCTGCGTCTGCTCGCTCATCTGCTCGCGACCTGCGGAAAGGCGCACGTAAGATTGCGGCATCATGATGCGCGCCACGGCAATGGTGCGGATAAAATCGAAAGGATCCACATCGTCGTTATCAGCCAGCGGCGTGCCTTTGACTTTCACCAGCATGTTGATTGGCACGCTTTCCGGCGGTACCGGCAGATTCGCCAGTTGCATCAGCAGACCGGCGCGATCTTTAACGGTTTCACCCAGACCGACAATTCCGCCGGAACAGACTTTAATGCCCGCACCGCGCACTTCCGCCAGCGTATCCAGACGTTCCTGATAGCTGCGGGTGGTAATGATGCTGCCGTAAAATTCCGGTGAGGTATCGAGGTTATGGTTGTAGAAATCCAGACCGGCGTGCGCCAGACGCTGCGCCTGCGTGGTGTTCAGCGTGCCGAGCGTCATGCAGGTTTCCATGCCCATTTCTTTCACACCCTGAACCATTTGTTCGAGATACGGCATGTCACGGTCGTGCGGATTTTTCCACGCGGCGCCCATGCAGAAACGGGTCGAACCGGCGGCTTTTGCCTGACGGGCAGATTCCAGCACCTGTTCCACTTGCATCAGACGTTCAGATTCCAGTCCGGTTTTGTAACGGGAACTCTGTGGGCAGTATTTACAGTCTTCCGGACAGGCACCGGTTTTAATCGACAGCAAGGTGCTGACCTGCACCTGACGCGGGTCAAAATGTTGACGGTGAATTTGCTGAGCTTCGAACATCAGCTCGAGGAATGGCTTATCGAACAAGGCCTGCGTTTTTTCCAGCGTCCAGTGGGACATGACGACATCTCCAAATAATGCAATCAGAATGATTTTGGGGTTAATATTTTATGATTAGTAAACCATTTTTAATTTGTTTTGGTTTACCGTCAACGTTAAAATTATTTTTTAGTTTACAACTTAGCTCCCCCAGGACTCATTTATGACCCCCGCCGATATTGAATTCGATCAGCGCCACATCTGGCATCCGTACACTTCGATGACCAAACCGCTGCCCGCGTATGCCGTGGAATCCGCGTCCGGCGTGATGTTGCAACTCGCCGATGGACGTCAGCTGGTTGACGGCATGTCATCCTGGTGGGCAGCGATCCACGGATACAATCACCCGCAGCTCAATCAGGCCGCAGTCGAACAAATCGGCAAAATGTCACATGTGATGTTTGGCGGGATCACGCATCCGTCAGCAATTGCGCTGTCGCGCCGTCTGGTGGAAATGACGCCTGCCGGACTGGAATGCGTGTTTCTGGCGGATTCGGGTTCGGTTGCCGTAGAAGTGGCGCTGAAAATGGCGATGCAATACTGGCAGGCGCGCGGCGAAAAACGTCAGACCTTGCTGACGCTGCGCAACGGCTATCACGGCGATACCTTTGGCGCGATGTCAGTGTGCGATCCGCAAAATTCGATGCACAGTTTGTATCAGGGATATCTGCCGCAGCATCTGTTCGCCGATGCGCCGCAAAGCCGCTTTGACGGCGAATGGGATGAAACGGATATCGCGCCGTTCGCCAGAATGCTCGACGAGAACCACAGCAAAATCGCGGCCGTCATTCTGGAACCGGTGGTTCAGGGCGCGGGTGGAATGCGGATCTACCATCCGTTGTATCTCAAACGCGTGCGCAAGTTATGCGACGAATACGGCGTGCTGCTGATTGCCGATGAAATTGCCACCGGGTTTGGCCGTACCGGCAAGCTGTTTGCCTGCGATCACGCCGGGATTTCGCCGGATATTCTGTGTCTCGGCAAAGCGCTGACCGGAGGCTATATGACGCTTTCGGCTACCTTAACCACGCGTCACGTCGCTGAAGTGATAAGTAATGGCGAGGCGGGATGTTTCATGCATGGCCCGACCTTTATGGGCAATCCGCTGGCCTGCGCGGTCGCCAATGCCAGCCTGCGGTTGTTAGCCGAAAACCGCTGGCAGGCACAGGTTCTGAATATTGAAAAACAACTGAAAACCGAATTACAGCCACTCGCGGAACATCCGGCCGTCGCCGACGTGCGGGTGCTGGGCGCAATTGGGGTGGTAGAGATGCGCCAGCCGGTGAATATGGCGCAGTTGCAGAAACACTTCGTTGAGCAAGGCGTGTGGATCCGTCCGTTCGGCAAGCTGATTTACCTGATGCCGCCGTACATCATTTCGGCAGAAGAGTTGAGCAAACTGACCGGTGCCATCGCCAGCGCACTGGCTGCGCTGTACTGATCAGTTTGCGCTGACTAACCGGTGTGACGTTGATAACAGCGCGCTCAGCTTTTCCCGGCTGAGCCGCGCTTCTTCATTGAGAAAATCAATCGCCACTTTCAGTGCGGGCGTCGGATTTTCCGGATACAGCAACGTATAAGACGCGCCGCTCGCTACGCAAAGCGGGAACGGTGCGACAATCCGCCCCGCCTGCAAATCGTCCTCAATTAATGTCAGATCGCCAATCGCCACGCCATATCCCTGCAACGCAGAATTAATGGCCAAATCCAGCGTATCAAAATGCTGGGATTTGGCTGAAGGCAGCCCCTGAACACCCTCTTCCCGCAGCCATAACAACCAGTCACGACGATCCCGCGTCGGGTGCAACAGTGTTTTATCCTCAAGATCTGCCACCGCAGTTTGCCCTTTATGACGCGGCAAAAAATCAGGCACACAGACCGGTGTCAGCACTTCGTCAAACAAATGATGTGCGCGACGCGATGATTCCGGCGGACGGCCAAAGACTACGGCAGCATCAAAATGCTCACTGCTGAAATCCACGCCGTGGGCGATGGATGCCGTCAGTTCAATCTGCATATCCGGGCGATCATTTTGCAGCTGGATAACGCGCGGCAACAGCCAGCGCATCGAACAGGTCGGGCATTTAATGCGCAGCGTATCAGGGTGCGAACCGACGCGTTTCAGGGCTTCCCCCATCAGTGCCAGCGCCTGTTGTACCGGCGGTAAAAGTTGCGCCCCGCGCGGGGTCAGCGTCAGCCCTCTGGCCTGACGCAAAAACAACGGATAGCCCAGCGTGGACTCAAGCCCGGTTATCTGGCGGCTGACCGCGCCCTGCGTGATATGCAACAACGAGGCGGCATGGGTCAGATTCAGCGTCTGCGCTACAACCACAAACGTTTTCAGCACGTTGAGCGAAGGCAAATTCAGGTACGGCAGTTCAGGCGAAAAGCTCACAGTTACCTCGTTGTAAACGTCATTAAGCCATGACTTCAGATCATAACGAGTATGACAAACTTTCCATTGTCGGCACAGGGGAACTGTTGCTTAATCATTCAAACCCTGTTTTACCTTCTTATGGCCGCCCGGCCTGTATTTTTTGGGGAAATGCTATGAAGAGCGCCATGTCGCCGCAGTCTAAATTACCGGACGTCGGCACCACTATTTTTACCGTCATCGGCCAGCTCAGCGCCGAGCATAATGCCCTGAATTTATCGCAAGGTGCGCCGAACTTTTCCTGTCAGCCCGCGCTGATCGAAAGTGTCACCAAAGCCATGCGCGAAGGTCATAACCAGTACGCGCCGATGAGCGGTGTGGCGGCCTTACGTCATGCGCTTTCTGCCAAAGCCGAAGCGCTTTACGGCTGCAAATATGACGCCGACAGTGAAGTGACCGTGGTTGCCAGCGCCAGCGAAGGCCTGTATTCCGCCATCAGCGCACTGGTTCATGCGGGCGATGAGGTGATTTATTTCGAACCGTCTTTTGACAGCTACGCGCCGATTGTCCGTTTGCAGGGCGCGAAGCCTGTTGCGATCGGCCTGTCGATGGACGATTTCAGCATCGACTGGGATCAGGTAGCAAGTGCGATCAACAGCCGTACGCGGATGATCATCATCAACAGCCCGCACAACCCGACCGGCGCCATTTTCACGGATTTCGATATCGAACGTCTTACCGCACTGACCAAAGATACCGGCATCGTGATTTTGTCCGACGAAGTGTATGAGCACGTAGTGTTCGACGGCGAGCGCCATGAAAGTATGGCCTGCCATCCGCAACTGGCAGAGCGCAGTGTGATTGTGTCGTCGTTCGGCAAAACTTATCACGTCACCGGCTGGCGTGTGGGCTATTGTCTGGCACCGGCCGAACTGATGAGTGAAATCCGTAAAGTGCATCAGTTTATGATGTTCTCCGCGGATACGCCGATGCAGGTGGCTTTCGCCGAAGCTCTGGCCGATCCGCAAAGTTATTTAGGTCTGGCGGATTTTTATCAGCAAAAGCGCGACCTGCTGGCAGAAGCGCTCAGTGAATCCCGCTTTGAATTACTGCCAAGCCGTGGCAGCTTCTTTATGCTGGCGCGTTTTAGTCATTTCAGCCCGCTGACCGACGACGAATTTGTGCTGAGCCTGATCCGCGATCATCAGATTGCCACCATCCCGCTCTCGGCTTTTTATAGCAATAACAAACCCACCGGGCTTATCCGCCTGAGTTTCGCCAAAGACAACGACACGTTGTACGAAGGCGCACGCCGCCTGTGTCGCGTCTGAGCCTATGTTTTTATTTAAATTACGTTATTTAAATCACGTTATCTAAATCACGCCGGGGAATTGTGAATAATGAAAAAGTTAAAAATCGCATTGCTGTTAGGTTGTGCCGTGGCTTCTTTCTCCGCACTGGCGGACGGTTCTACACTCAAATTTGGTCTGGAAGCGCAATATCCGCCTTTTGAATCCAAAAGTGCGACCGGTGAGTTACAAGGTTTTGATATCGATCTGGGCAACGCCGTCTGCGCCGCAGCCAGCGTGAAATGCGAATGGTTTGATACCTCATTCGACGGCCTGATTGCGGCATTGCAGGCGCGTAAATTTGATGCAATCAACTCCGCCATGAACGTGACAGAAAAACGTCGTCAGGCGATTGATTTCACCAACGTGATTTACCGCGTGCCGAGCAAACTGATTGCGAAGAAAGATTCCGGTCTGTTGCCAACGGTTGATTCGCTGAAAGGCAAACATATCGGCGTGTTGCAGGGTTCGATTCAGGAAAGCTACGCGCAGGCACACTGGGCACCGAAAGGCGTAGATATCGTCTCTTATCAGGATCAGAACCAGGTTTATCTGGATCTGTCCTCCGGTCGCCTTGATGGCACTTTAGTACTGGCACCAGCCGGTCAGAGCGGTTTCCTGTCGCGTCCGGACGGTAAAGATTATGGCTTTGTCGGCGACGCCGTGCGGGATGACAAAATCCTCGGCAGCGGTATCGCATTCGGCCTGCGCAAAGGCGATATCCAGCTGAAAGAGAAGCTGGATACGGCTATCGCGAAAGTGCAAAAAGATGGCGTGGTGAAAGAGCTTTCGAAGAAATACTTTGGCGATATTGATGTGAGCGTGAAGTAAAGCCGCCTGGAAGACAGGTCTTACTTTTGCTCCTCCCCCTGTGAAGGCTGTCTCTTGATCAGATCTCCTGATCAAGAGACTTCGCAGGGAGGGAGCCACTCAATACTCGGAATTCACAATCACTTCTTCGCCAAACACACCGGCCTGCGGCAATGGTTTGTAGCTTGAGTTAGAAGCGCGCAGTACGCGAATGCCCCTCGCGCTCACGGCCTGAGCGGCAGTGATATCGTTGTCAGAATCGCCATAGAATATTTTAATCTGTTTGTCTTTCAGCCACTGGACTTTGGTGTTCTGCCCGGCTTTGTCACCGGCAAAAATCACCGGATTCACTTTGTCCTGCGGGATCTGGAAATCGTTCTGCAAGGTTTTAGTCACAGTCTCAGTTTTAGTTTCACTGCGTCCCGTTACGAAGTAAATGCTGTCGCCACGCTTGAGGTGCATGGCAATCAGGCTCTTTGCCACCTCTTTTGGCATGCTGAATTCATCCCAACCGTTATTCATTTTTTCCCAGAATTGCGGGTTCTTCAGGTAATCCTGCTTACCCGGTGAAAACTCGACCTGACCACGGTAAAAGCCCGGCGAGGAGAACAGCACGGTGTCATCAATATCAAACCCCACCGCCATCGGCGGGCGGCCGCTGAGGCTGTTTTCAATCTGAGCGACAGACACCCAGTGAACTGGAGCTTGCTGCGCGAGTTGCGCGACATTCACACCCGGATAAAGCGGTGCAGGCGTGGCGTCTTTAGCGACAGCCGACTGATTCAGGCTGAGTAGCAGGAAGATGGCACTCAGTGCCAGAGGCGTTTTACGCATTCGGATCCCTTTTTTATGCTTATTAATCTTGCAGATAAAGTGGAGCAACAGGTCAAAAATCTTAACGACCATACCTGCGCAACCTGCAGATTTAAAGGAATTTTCCGGCGGATGTCATAGGAAAAGATGATGGTCACATTTCAGGGTAAAACCGTCTGAATTTTTCCAACATGGCATAAAGCGCTTGGTTCGAAAACTGTTTAGCGTCCTATACTTATTCCCAATTACGTTAGCTTTTAACTTTCTTATAAGAAAACGAAAAGGAATGACTATGCCCCAGTTACAGTCTGAAAACCGCCGCATCGTGCTGGCTTCACGTCCTCACGGTAAACCTGTCGATGATAATTTCCGTCTGGAAAAAGCCCCGTTACCGCAAGCCAAAGACGGCCAGTTATTGCTGCGCACCGTCTGGCTTTCGCTCGATCCGTACATGCGCGGAAGGATGAGCGATGCGCCTTCTTACGCCGCGCCGGTACAAATCGGTGAAGTGATGACCGGCGGCGCAGTTTCCCGCGTGGTGGAATCAAAAAGCCCGGATTTTAAAGCCGGTGATTTAGTGGTCGGCAGCACCGGCTGGCAGGATTATTCCGTGGCTGACGCCAAAGCAGTGAAGAAACTGGAAGGCGCAGCACTCAAACAGCCTTCCCTGGCGCTGGGTGTTTTGGGTATGCCCGGCTTCACGGCCTTTATGGGTCTGCTGGATATCGGCGAACCTAAACCGGGTGAAACGCTGGTGGTCGCTGCGGCAACCGGGCCGGTCGGCTCGCTGGTCGGGCAGATTGGTAAAATCAAAGGCTGTCGCGTGGTGGGGATTGCCGGTGGCGAAGAGAAATGCCGCTATGCGGTCGAACATTTCGGCTTTGATGAATGTCTGGATCACCGCGCGCCGGATCTGGATGAACGCCTGAAAGCGGCCTGTCCGGACGGTATCGACGTGTATTTCGAAAACGTCGGTGGCGCGGTATTCGACGCAGTGCTGCCGCTGCTTAACACCAAAGCACGTATTCCGGTGTGCGGACTGGTTTCGCAGTACAACGCGACCGGGCTCAAAGACGGGCAAGATCGCCTGTCGCTGCTGACCGGAACTATCCTGAAGAAACGCATGCGCGTGCAGGGCTTCATTATTTTTGATGATTACGGCCATCGTTATCCTGAGTTTGCAAAACAGATGAGCGAATGGTTTGAAGCAGGAAAAATCAAATTCCGCGAAGATGTTGTGGAAGGATTAGAGAACGCGCCGCAGGCGTTCTTTGGCCTGCTGGAAGGTAAAAACTTTGGCAAACTGGTCGTTCGTGTCGGTCAGGACTGACCTCTCTTTAACGTCAGCTGACGACAACTTCAGCTGACGACGTCCACAGGAGGTAACATGAAATTACTGATTGTATTGACATCACACGATAAGCTCGGCGAAACCGGTAAGAAAACAGGTTTCTGGCTCGAAGAATTTACCGCGCCGTATTATGAGTTTCTGGATGCAGGCGCTGAACTGACACTGGCCTCACCCAAAGGCGGGCAACCGCCGCTGGATCCCAAAAGCTCTGAGCCGGATGCCCAGACGGAAACCACGGCGCGTTTTCACAAGGATGACAACGCCAGACAGGCGCTGGCAAATACCGTGAAACTCAGTGACATCAGTGCTGATGACTTTGATGCCGTTTTCTATCCCGGCGGTCACGGGCCGTTGTGGGATCTGGCGGAAGATGCGGATTCTATTGCGCTGATCGAGGCGTTCTGGAAGGCCGGCAAACCGGTTTCTGCCGTCTGTCATGCGCCGGGTGTTTTGCGCAATGTCCTGATTGATGGCACGCCGCTGGTCAAAGACAAACGCGTGACCGGTTTTAGTAACAGCGAAGAAGACGGCGTCGGCCTGACCGATATCGTGCCCTTCCTTGTCGAGGATGAACTTAAGAAAAATGGCGGTGATTACAGCAAAGCCGCAGACTGGCGTTCTTATGCCATCATCGACGGCAAGCTGATTACCGGCCAGAATCCCGCCTCCTCCAAAGCGGTCGCACAGGCCTTGCTGAAAATGCTGGGCGGGGCTGAAATCAGTAAGTAATCTGCGGGTAACCGTTCACCAAAAGATGAGGATTTTATGGCATTTACACTGACCAGTAATGATTTGCGCGATGGCGAAAAAATGCCGGAAACGCAGGTTTTTAACGGCATGGGCTACAACGGCGACAACCTGTCGCCGCATCTGGCCTAGTCCGGTGCTCCGGAAGGCACCAAAAGTTTTGTGATAACCGTTTATGACCCCGATGCTCCTACCGGCTCAGGCTGGTGGCACTGGGGCGTGGCGAATATTCCGGCTGACGTCACCGAATTGCCGCAAGGCGCGGGCTCCGGTAAAGGCGGTTTACCTGCCGGTGCCGTACAGACCCGCACCGATTTTGGCAAAGCCGGTTATGGCGGCGCAGCACCTCCGCAGGGCGAACACCATCACTATCACTTCACCGTATACGCCATCGATACAGAAACGCTGGAAGTGGATGAAAATGCCAGCGGCGCTTATCTCGGCTTCAATGTGCATTTCCATACTCTCGGCAAAGCATCACTGACAGTGATATACAGCTGATTCCTGTGGTATAAAAGACGCAGAAAAGGTGGTCAGTTTTACTGGCCACCGTTTTTTTATTGCGGCGATGACCGCAACATTGAAAAAAAAGAACAATCTTCTTCATCAAGGAGTCAGTCACAGTGAAAATTTCCACCCTGTCGCGCGCGTGCGCTATGTTGTCTGCCAGCCTGATCCTGGCGGCATGTAGCAGCAGCCATCAAGGCTTATCCAGCCAGGTTGCTCCGGGCACCGCGTCACTGCCCGTGTTATCTGCGGACGAAGCGGCCAACTTTACAGCGAAAAATTACCTGGCCTTTGGCGGCCCTTCTTTGCAGGTTCAGCAGCAGGGCTGGTTCCCTAAACTGGCAAGCACTGACGGCGCGAAAACCGACTTCGTGGTCGGCCCGCAGTTAGGCACTCACGGTGCGGCTTATGCCAACGTTCAGCAGGCAGTCAATGCCGCGCTGGCAGTGCGTAACCACGGCGAACGTATCTTCATTAAAATCCTGCCGGGCACCTATAACGGCGCGGTTTACATTCCTGCTGGCGCACCACCCATCACCCTGTTCGGTGCCGGCAACAGCTCCGCTGATGTGACCCTGGCCCAAGGCCTGGAAGCGTCAGCAGCGCCAGCCGTTTACCGTTCAACCGTCAGCCCTGCCGGTCAGTTCCTGCCCGGTGATCGCGCATTCTATATGTTCCAGAACTGCGCAACGCTGACCACTGAAACCATCGGCACCGGTTGTACCGCAACTGTGTGGTCACAGAGCAGCAGCCTGCAATTGCAGAATCTGACCATTGGTAATTCCCTGCTTGATACCGTGGATGCCGGTGATCACTCCGCTGTGGCACTGCGCACCGACGGAGATAACATCATTCTGGATAACGTGCGCCTGATTGGCCGCCAGAATACCTTTATGGCCAACACCGCCAATATCCACAATCAGACTGACAACAGCCGTTACAGCCGCGTTTACGTGCATAACAGCCTGATCGTCGGTGATGTGGATTACGTGTTTGGTCGCGCCAATGCGGTATTCGATCACGTTGAATTCCACACTGTTAGCAGCCGTGGCGTGAAACAGGCGTCCATCTTCGCACCGAATACGCCGGCAACCGCACCATACGGTTTCCTGGTGATCGACAGCAACCTGACCGGTGACCGTGGTTTCGAGCAGGCAGCGAAAGCGAAAATGGGTCGTGCGTGGGATGCTGACGGCGCGAGCAGCCAGCTGGTGATCCGCGACAGCAGCTTCGACAACAGCTATGACCAGATGAACCCGTGGGGCGCTTCCGTCTTCTCCGGCCAGCCGTTTGCAGGCAACGTGCCGAAAGATGAGAAACAACAGCGTAATCTGAACGATACCAACTTCAACCGCCTGTGGCAGTACAACAACGTGCTGACTCAGCCTGCGAAGTAATGTCGTCTGAGGTTGTGATTTAACATGATGAAGAACCGCCGGGATTAACTCCGGCGGTTTTTTTTCGTTCTGCGGATCGGGTTTCGCAACAACTTCAGAGCGCTTCATTTCCCAGACGGAATACCGACACGGTGCGTTCCAGATTCACCGCCTGTTCATCGAGCGAGGCCGCCGCACTGGCTGCCTGCTGAACCAGCGCAGAGTTTTGCTGCGTCACGGTATCCATTTCTGCCACTGCCAGCGCAATCTGACTGATGCCCCGGCTTTGCTCGTCAGAGGCCGAGGCAATCTCATGAATGATCTGCGTTACGTGGCGGACTGAACCGACAATTTCTTCCATCGTGTCACCGGCTTTTGCGACCAGCTGCGAACCGCTGGTCACGTTGGCGACTGATTTACCGATCAGGCCTTCAATTTCTTTCGCTGCCTGACCGCTGCGCTGTGCAAGGCTGCGGACTTCACTGGCGACGACGGCGAATCCGCGCCCCTGCTCGCCTGCCCTCGCCGCTTCGACGGCCGCATTCAGCGCCAGAATGTTGGTCTGGAAAGCGATGCTGTTGATGACGGTGGTGATTTCCGAAATCTGTTTCGAGCTGACAGTAATTTCTTTCATCACACCAACGACATCCGCCACCAGCTTGCCACCGCGAGCGGCAGTGTTTGCGGCATCAGACGCCAGCTGGCTGGCCTGAGTGGCATTGTCGGCGTTCTGTTTCACCGTGGACGTCAGTTGCTCCATACTCGCCGCCGTTTGCCCGAGCGCGGCAGCCTGTTCTTCGGTGCGTGCGGACAGGTCAATATTGCCCGCTGCAATTTCGCCTGAGGCGCGTGTCACCTGCATCACGCCTTCGCGGATATCGCCGATAATGCCGTGCAGGTTCTGGTTCATGGTTTCGATAGCGCGGCTCAACTGTCCGACTTCGTCAAAGCTATGGCTGGAGGCGTGGGTTGATAAATCCCCGGCGGCAATACGCTCGGCGGTTTGCAGCGTGCGGCGCAGCGGCAGTGTCAGCTGACGTGTCATGCGCCACGAAATCAGCGCCCCGGCAATAATGGTCGCCACAATAATCGCCAGCATCTCCGAAATGGTACGGCTTACTTCATGGTGAAGGTTGGTCATTTCATGATTCAGCAAGGTGTTCGACGCAGAAGTCAGCGCCAGTCCCGCGGCGGCAAGTTGTGCGCTTATCTGCTGCGGATCACTGCCTGCGGGCGGATTAAGCGTCTGCTGCCAGCTTTCCCGATAACGGCGGATGTTATCCGGCATGGCATCCACCAGCATCTGGTCGCCGCTGGCCCAGGAATGTGCCGCAACATCGGCGCGGACGGTGTCGAGTTTATCCAGCGCCAGACGGTTTTCTTCAACAAATTTCGTGTCTTTGCTGGCCATGTAGGAAAGCCGTGAAAATTTGGCCTCGTTTAGCAGGTCGTTCATGCTTTTAAGCAGCGTGGATTTTTCGGCGCGTTGATTGATGCTGGTGAGATGGTAAATACCGGATAAAGCGATTGAGGATCCCAGTAGCAGCACCAGCGCAAAGCCTGCGCCGAGCTTGTGAGCGATGGTGGCGTGGCGAACCCGGCCAGCGATCCCTGAAAGTACATTCATTTTCTTCTCCCTGATTTCCAAAAGGACTGACTCTGAAGCGGCAGATGCCACCGAAGAATGAGTGAAATACGGGAGAGTTATCGACCAGTGCGGAATAACATTTAGTGGAAAGTGGAAATTATTCTTAACTATTGGTGAGAAGCATCAGGCAATAAAAAAGCCCCTTAATACAGAGGCTTGATCATAATATCATGGCGGGATTATTGATCAGCTGAAAAGTAAACATGAGAAAAACTGACCAGTAACTCAGCGTTATTAATTAATTTCCAGAACGCTTACCCACATCGCGCCTTTGCCCACCGGGTAGGTTTTGAGCGTCGTCAGCTGACCGTTTTTCGGATCAATTTTCGCCACTTCAATCGCATCAGATTTCTGACCGGCAGTGATCACGTACTGACCGGAATGATCGATATTAAAACCGCGCGGCTGTGTCTGAGTGGCGTGATGCCCGACCAGCTCCAGTTTGCTGCCATCCGCGGAGACGGTAATGATGGAAATCAGGCTCGCGGTACGGTCGGAAGCGTAGAGATATTTACCGTCAGGCGTGATGTGCAAATCGGCTGCCCAGCAGGTACCGGAGAAATCAGCCGGCATAATGCCCAGCGTCTGCACCTGACGATATTCGCCGCTGGCGACATCTTTCTGATACACATCCACACTGCTGTTCAGCTCATTCACACAGTAGGCAAAATGATGATTCGGGTGGAATGCCATATGGCGCGGACCGGCACCTTCTGCCGTTTTCAGCTCAGCGGAAGCATGCGGTGTCGCCTCACCTTTCACGCTGAAATCAAACTGGCGGATGCGGTCTTCTTTAAGCGCAGGGATCATCAGCAGATGGTTGGTTGGGTCGATGTTGGCAGAATGCGGCGCCTGAATATTTTCAAGAACCTGAACCGGTGCCAGCGCGTGACCTTTTTCATTCAAAGGATGAATGCTGACATTGTTGAAGCTGTAAGAAGCCGAGAACACAAAACGCCCTTGCAGATCGATGCCCAGATGCGTCGGACTGCCCGGTAATGGCGCCATCGCACCCTCTTCCAGTTTGCCTTCACCATCAATGTGGTAAGTCAGCACGCCAAATTCAGGGCGAACGCCGACGTACAAGCGATGACCATCAGGATGGATAACCATCGGCTGAACCTGTCCCGGAACTTCAACCGTTTGCAGCAGGCTCAGCTCACCATCGTCCGCCAGACGAAAAGCGTGGATTTGCTGGCTCTCAGGGCTGGCAACGTAGACAACTTGCTTCATCACATCTCCTTTTTAAGAATCAAATAGTTGTAATACCCAAAATAGTTCGAGTTGCAGGAAGGCGGCAAACGAGAGACAAATCGGTCAGGAACCGATTTGAACAGCGCTTGCGCTGGCCCGCAGGGTGAGCCTCAGGGACGAGGCTCATTAATCCCGATGAGCTTACTATAGTAAGTGATTCGCGTGAGCGAGCGCAGCCAACGCATCTGCAACTTGAAATATGCCGGGTATTAAGCGTAGCTCAGGTTAACACGATTCCCCAACGCTCTGGCGGCACCTTTAGTGCCGGAAGCGCGGTTTAATTAGCAGGCTAAAAAAGGTAATATGGCGATAATTTCCCCGATCCTCCTTCACTTACGACGGACTGCTCATGACTTATCGCATTATCGCGCTTGATCTCGACGGTACACTGCTGGACCGCCAAAAACGTATCCTTCCTGAATCCCTTGCCGCTTTGGCGGATGCCCGCGCTCAGGGTGTCAAAGTGGTCGTGGTCACCGGACGTCATCATGTGGCGATACATCCGTTTTATCAGGCATTGCAGCTCGATACACCTGCTATCTGCTGTAATGGCACGTATTTGTATGATTATCAGGCACGTAAGGTCTTAACGTCTGATCCACTCGACAGTGTGAAAGCCAAAAAAGTGATCGACCTGCTGGAGTATCACGGTATTCACGGTTTGTTGTATGTCGATGACGCCATGCTGTATCAGCAACCCAGCGGCCATGTGAGCCGTTCTATCGCCTGGGGACAAACCCTGCCGGAAAATCAGCGCCCGAACATTATTCAGGTTAACAGCTTGCGCGAGGCGGCTGATGAAGCGCAGTCCATCTGGAAATTCGCGACTTCCCATCAGGATCTCGATGCATTGCATACTTTTGCGGCGCAGGTGGAAAACGAGCTGGGTCTGGCGTGCGAATGGTCGTGGCACGATCAGGTGGACGTCGCCAAAGGCGGCAACAGCAAAGGCCGTCGTTTGCAGGAATGGGTCGAATCTCAGGGCATGAGCATGCAGGATGTGGTCGCGTTTGGTGATAACTACAATGACCTGAGCATGCTGGAAAATGTCGGTCTGGGCGTGGCGATGGGCAATGCGGCGGATGCTATCAAAGAGCGCGCGGCGCTGGTCATCGGTGACCATGAAACGCCAGGAATTGCAGACGTTATCCGCAGTAAAGTGCTGAACTGATGAGCGTTGCACGCCTTCCCATGTCTTACAGGGAAGGCGTTATTCTTCTGACCCGGACATGGGTTATTCTTCTTGCTCTGCTTTCTCTACTTTCACCACTTTCACCTTCGCCGGTCTGACAGAACGGAGGATCCGACAGTTCTTCTCGTCGAAGTAACGGCTTGGCCAGATGCTTGACGGCGGAACACCGAGCGCCTGCGCAATCAGCATTTCACCTTTTGCCCAGGGACGTGCCAGCGCGTTTGCCAGCGTTGAAGACCCCAGTCCTGCCTTGCGTGATACGGCGGCCAGTGTGGTTCTTTTCTTACGTAATCCGGCAATAATATCTGCGGGATGCCAGTCATTTCCCATTTTCATCGTTCTTCCTTTCGTGATTGATACAGCCTTCAGAAATCTGCACTACACTTTTCGGTTACAACGTTCAGTAACTCTAAACAACAATGATGTTAAGGGATGCTTAACATAACGTCAATACAGTTTTTATGGTTATTGGCTATGATCCCTCACCGACTGAAGTCAGCACGAGCAAAAGCAAAACTTACGCAGGAAAAATTAGGTGTTTTAGCGGGTATTGATGAAAGCACCGCACGCTCGCGGGTTTCTCAATATGAAAGCGGCACGTACAGCCCGAACTTCGACACCATGTGTCATTTCGCCCGCGTGCTAAACGTGCCGGAATGTTATTTCTATATCATTGACGATGCGTTTGCCGAACAGGTTCTGGCGCTTTACGAAGTGTTCCGCGCTCCGGTCAAATAACCCACGCCTTCGTCATCTGTTCACCGACACGCTTTTGATCTGCGCATACAGCCACTGTCCGGCGCGGATCATCAGTTCGTCTCGCGCCCATGGCGTAATGCGGGCCCAGATAATATGGTCGGCCATCGCCAGTTTCACTTCCACCTGATTGCCGATATCCAGACATTCCAGCACCTTGGCGGGCAGAATATTACGGATACTGCTGTTGTTGGCCGTCGGTTGCAACACCAGTGAAACGTCCGTGGAGTTCACACGAATACGCAGCGGTGTGCCGGGTTCTTCCTCTACTTTGCTTATCCACAACCGCTGATCCCCCACCGCCAGCGCCGTCATTTCATAACGCGGATGATGTTCCAGCACACTGACATTCAGCACGCTGCTCTGCTCTGCTTTTGGCAGCCAGGGACGCATGACATTGCTCGCCCAGACGTCTTCCAGCGCGCCCATCGCCAGCACGTTGCCAGCATCCAGAACCAGCACCTTTTCAGCCAGCCGCAAAATCTCATCCAGGCTGTGCGTTACGTATAAAATCGGAATACTGACTTCCTGCGCCAGACGCTCCAGATACGGCATCAGTTCCCGTTTACGCGGGATATCCAGTGCCGCCAGCGGTTCATCCATCAGCAAAATTTCAGGCGCAGTCAGTAAGGCACGACCGATCGCCACACGCTGCTTTTCGCCCCCGGATAAGGTGAGCGGAAAACGATCCAGCAGGGATTCAATACCCAGCAAACGAACGATGCTGTCAAACTGACCGCGCATCGACGCGGCCATGCCGTATTGCAGATTGCCTTTTACGCGATAATGGGGAAACAGCCGCGCATCCTGGAAAACATAGCCCACGCGGCGTTTTTCCGGCGGCAGGAAAATGTTGTTTTGCGCATCTGACAAGATACGACCGTTTAAGGTGATGCGGCCATTATCAGGTTTGGTCAGTCCGCCGATGGCGTTGATCAGCGACGTTTTTCCTGCGCCCGACAGGCCAAAAATGGCCGTGATACCCTGCGCCGGTAAAGTTTGCGTAACCTGTAAATCCAAATCGCCCAGCTTTTGACTGAAATCGAGTTCGAGCATTTCAGCCTCCCAGCCGGATACGGCTGCGTTTTGCCAGCCAGTCAGAAATCAGTAACGCTGCCAGAGACAACAGAATGGCCAGCACGCAAAGGCGCGCGGCGGCACTTTCTGCGCCCGGCGTTTCAATGAGGGTATACATCGCCAGCGGAATGGTGCGGGTCTCGCCGGGAATGTTCGACACGAAGGTAATGGTTGCGCCAAATTCACCCAGTGAACGGGCGAAGGCCAGCACCACGCCGACGATGACGCCGGGCACAGAAAGCGGCAATGTAATGGTGAAAAAGACCCGCCACGGTGAAGCCCCGAGCGTGCGGGCGGCGAGTTCCAGTTTAGGATCAACGGCTTCGAGTGACTGACGTATCGCGCGAACCATCAGCGGGAATGCCACCACGGCAGATGCCAGCACAGCGCCGTGCCAGCTGAAACTGAAGCTGAAACCAAACCATTCATATAAACGCTGGCCGATAAAACCGCGCCGTCCCATTACCACCAGCAACAAATAGCCGATCACCACCGGCGGTAACACCAGCGGCAGATGAATAATGCTGTCGAGCAGGGATTTGCCGGGAAAGCGGCAGCGGACCAGGATCCACGCCATCAGAATTCCAAGCGGCAGACTGCAAACTACGGCCAGACTCGATACTTTCAGACTGAGAAGTACCGCCTGCCACTCATATTCACTCAACATCATGTCGGTTTGTTAATCCTGAAGTAAATGTGTGGCTAAAGATAAAATATCGGCAAAAATTTAAAAGCCTTTAATCGCGGGATCCTGCGTCCGCAAAGTATAAACCGGGACGCAGTGGCGTTGAGACAAAAAAGCCATCCCCAGAGGCGATGGCATAAGTGTTTCATCTGACGAACAGATGACGTTAACCGCGCGGGGTAAAACCGTATTTTTTGAAGATTTCAGCCGCAGCAGGCGTTTTCAGATAATCATAGAAACCTTTCACGGTGGCGTTGTCATGGTCTTTTACAATCGCCATCGGGTATTCAACCGGTTTATGGCTGGATGCCGGGAAGATGCCCACGACTTTCACTTTTTTGCTGGCGACGGCGTCAGAACCGTAAACAATTCCGACTGGCGCTTCTTCACGCTCAACCAGCGCCATTGCGGCACGAACGTCGCTGGCACGCGCCAGTTTAGGCTCCAGCGTGGTCCAGGCACCCAGCTTTTGCAGCGCTTCTTTAGCATAGATACCGGCCGGAACGTGGTCCGGATCCCCGACCGCCAGACGGCTGTCGCCAATCAGTTTGGTCCAATCGGTTTTATCAGAGATGTCGACTTTATCAATTTTGCTGTTGGCCGCAGATATCAGCACCAGTTCATTGCCCAGCAAGGTGTAACGGGTGTTATCGACCATTTGTTGTTTGCCGATCGCGTAATCCATCCACTGCTGATCGGCAGAAATGAACATATCCGCAGGCGCGCCCTGCTCAATCTGGCGAGCCAGCGTAGAAGACGACGCGAAAGAAGAGACAACCTGCACACCTTTTTCTTTCTGATATTGGGTGGCGATATCTTGTAATGCATTGGTCAGGGACGCCGCGGCGAATACAGTGATTTTTTCGGCGGCCTGCGCGTGCATGCTCACGCCTGCCACCAGCACGGTCGCGGTCAGTAATTTGCCCCAGGTGTGTTTCATCGGATTTCCTCTGCTGTTATAGATATGGATACGTTATGTAGAGATGAATATAACGAGAAAAAACACGATGTCATCCGGTTTTTCCGCACTCTGCTGAAGAAGCGGTAGTTTTTTGATCTCAGGCGGAAAATCGAGTCTGTTTCCAAAATGAGTCTGTTCCCAAAAATAGAAAGCCCGGCACAATGGCCGGGCTTCTGGAAAATGCGTTCTCAGAAAACACTCATGTTTCAGTAATGAGGTTTCTCGCGGGACTCTTTAGAGTGACCCACGTGGGAGATGAGGTTGAATACTTCGCCCAGTCCCCAGATCAGCCCCAGGATCACAGCGATGAAGACTGGCACCATGACGGCAGCGAAAAGCAAACTTTCTAATAGTTCTAACATGATAGCCTCACTTAGCTGGCTGAACCGCCCGCAGACGGTGTAGGACTTCTTGCATGAAGTCAAAAACGTAAATCAAACTGTGGCAGATAATAACAGCACGGGACTGTAAATACTTTAGCATTTAGCCAACTTGCCTGCCTGCGGGTTTAGCGGCGACAATAAAGCATGATTCATTTAAGGAAGCTGCAATGCAAGCCGAAATTCTCTTAACTCTCAAGCTCCAGCAACGCTTGTTCGCCGATCCACGTCGTATCGAATTATTGCGACAAGTGCGTCACACCGGGTCAATCAGCCAGGGCGCGAAGCTCGCGGGGATCAGTTATAAAAGCGCCTGGGATGCCATCAACGAGATGAATCAGCTTGCGGATGAATCGCTGGTTGACCGCAGTACCGGCGGCAAAGGCGGCGGGGGCGCAGTGCTGACGCCTTACGGCGAGCGCCTGATCCAACTTTATGAGCTGCTGGCGCAAATCCAGCAAAAAGCCTTTGACGTGCTTAAAGAAGATTCCCTGCCACTGGACAGCCTGCTGGCCGCGATTTCCCGTTTTTCACTGCAAACCAGCGCACGTAATCAGTTCTTCGGCACCGTCGTGGAGCGCACCCATCAGACCGTCCAGCAGCATATTGATATCCTGCTGGCGGACGGAAAAACGCAAATCCGCGCCGCCATTACCGAGCAAAGTGCCGACCGTCTGGCGCTGACACCGGGTAAAGAAGTGCTGGTGCTGATTAAAGCGCCGTGGATAACCCTCGGATTTAACGCTGAAAACAGCCACAACGCGCTGCGGGGCGAAGTTATCAGTATTCAGCACGGCGAGAAAAACAGCGAAGTGCTGGTGAAATTACTCAGCAGCGAGACATTGTGCGCCACGGTGCCGAATGCAGAAATGGATAAACTGGCGCTGAAAACCGGTCAGACGGTATTTGCTCAGTTTGATGACGACAAAGTCATCATCGCCACCCTTTGCTAAAAACGGGTATTTAATCAGTATCTTGCAAAATCAGCGTTTTCATTTTGCAGAATTGTCAATTGACTTGCGAAGGTGCAGCGCTTATCCCTTATTTTATAATCATTTCAAAATGAGAGATAAAAAATGTCGTCGTTGCATATTTCGCAAGGCGTTTTCCGCCTCAGTGACACCCGAACCCTCACACTTTCCGATCTGACTCTCCGCCAGGCCGACAGCTGGGCATTTGTCGGTTCGAACGGCAGCGGTAAATCCGCCCTCGCCCGTGCGCTGGCGGGCGACTTAACCCTGCTGAAAGGCACCCGCGAAAACAGTTTTGCGCATATCGTTCGCCTGTCTTTTGAACAGTTACAGAAACTGGTCGCAGATGAGTGGCAGCGTAACAACACCGATTTACTCAGTGAAGGTGAAGACGATACCGGTCGCACAACCGCTGAAATCATTCAGGACGACGTACGCGATCCGGCCCGTTGCGCCGCGCTTGCCGCGCAGTTTGGTATTGAGAAATTGCTCGACCGCCGCTTTAAATATTTATCGACCGGTGAAACCCGCAAAACGTTGCTGTGTCAGGTGCTGATGCAACAACCCGATTTGCTGGTGCTGGATGAGCCCTTTGACGGCCTTGACGTTAATGCCCGCGCCCAGCTGGCAGAACTGCTTGAGAAACTTTCCGCCGAAGGCCAGACAATGGTGCTGGTACTTAATCGCTTCGACGATATTCCTGCGTTTGTTAAAAATGTCGGCGTGCTGGCTGACTGTACGCTGGCCTCAGTGGGCCCGCGTGAACAGGTGATGGCCGACGCGCTGGTCGCACAGCTGGCCCACAGCGAAAGCCTGAATGGCATGGCCGTGCCGGAAGCGGAGGATCCAACCGCACGCATCAGTCCGCCTGCTGACAGTCCGCTGATCGTGCTGCGTGACGGCGTGGTGCAGTACAACGACAAACCGATTTTGCATAACCTCAGCTGGCAGGTCGATCACGGTCAGCACTGGCAGATCACCGGCCAGAATGGCGCCGGAAAATCCACGCTGCTGAGTCTGATTACCGGCGACCACGCGCAAGGCTACAGCAACGATCTGACGCTGTTTGGCCGTCGTCGTGGCAGCGGTGAAACCATCTGGGATATCAAACGCCACATCGGTTACGTCAGCAGCAGCCTGCATCTGGACTACCGTGTCAGCACCAGCGTGCGCAATGTCATTACTTCCGGCTTCTTCGACTCTATCGGGATTTATCAGGCAGTCTCTGACCGCCAGCGGCTCCTGACGTCGCAATGGCTGGAACTGCTCGGTCTGGGTGGCAATGCCGGTGAGACGCCATTCCACAGTTTATCCTGGGGACAGCAGCGGCTGGCGCTGATTGCCCGCGCACTGGTTAAACATCCTGCCTTATTAATTCTCGATGAACCGTTGCAGGGGCTGGATCCGATCAACCGTCAGCTGGTGCGCCGTTTTGTCGATATTTTGATTGGCGAAGGGGAAACACAGCTGCTGTTTGTTTCGCATCACGCCGAAGACGCCCCGCAATGCATTACGCATCGCCTGAGCTTTATTCCTGACGGCGATATTTACCGCTATCAGATTGACGCATTGTAACTTTCTTCCCTTTTCCGGGGGCCATCAGCGCGGTCACAATGCCCGCCAGTGCCAGTGCCCCCAGCAATGAAAACCCGGTTATAACCCCCTGATGACCGGGATTATTCCTCAGCAGCAACGTCAGCAGCGCCAGGATCACCGCAGTGCTGCTGACCTGCGCCAGCACGCCCAGCCGTAAAGAATAATGATATTCATCACCGGTAAGCCCCTCTCTGCCAGCACGTGCTGCGTGACCTGTCAGCCCTGCCCCGAAACCTGTCAGCAGCATGCCCGGCAGCAGCGCCAGCCAGAACGGCGCTGCTGCCGGCATCATGGATATCAGTCCCAGACCGCCCGCCGCCAGCATAAAACCCCAAAGTAAAACCGTGGAGGATGAGATGCCCTGCCCGAGTTTTTCACCGAGCGCCGTGCCCGCCAGCCGCATCAGCAGCCAGGGGAGAAAGCTGAGAATAATGCCCGGTACGCTCACTGCATAAAGCTGATACATCGCCACTGCCAGCAATAAACCCGCAGTATAGGTTACCGCCGGAGAGAAAATGCACGTCCAGAGGCTTATCTGTAACGGCAGCGATGAACGTAACGGACGCGGCAGCAGCGGATCAGGATGATAATTTTCACTAATGATAAACAACACAAAAAAGAGCGCAGCGGCCCCCGCCAGCGTGTGACTCAGCGGTGTATCCAGCCCGTAAAAAGCGACACTTAACAGCGTCAGAACCAGACTCACAATAAACACCACACCCGGGATCAGGGACCACAAGGGCGAACGGAAACGGATCATCATTAATCTTTCCTCTATCAGAATCTTGCAAAAAACATCTGCCATGAAAGATGATTAAATCTCATCCTCAGCATCTTGATAAAGGAGCTTACACCGCCTATTTTAGGCTGTTCAAAGTCATAGATTTCAGCAAAGGATGAAAATAACTCATCATGAAAAAAGTCCGGTTGCCGCCACTTGGCTCGCTCAGGGCATTTGATGTCGTGGCACAGCAGAACAGCTTCAAGCGAGCGGCAGAAGAAATCGGCGTGACCGCCACCGCCATCAGCCATCAGATCCGCGTGCTGGAAGAGGCGCTGGGCACCGCTGTTTTTGAGCGCAGTGCGAGGGAAGTCCGGCTGACGGCCACCGGGGAGATTTTGCGCCAGGCAACGCGGCAGGCTTTTGCCGGATTACAGGCGGCGGTAGAAGATATTCATCACGCAGCAAGACCCGCGGCGCTGACACTCACCACCACGTCCAATTTTCTGACTCACTGGCTGGTGCCAAGGCTGGCGGATTTGAAAAGTGCGGCGCCGGACATGGATTTACGGCTACACACCGGTATCGAACTGGTGGATTTGTCCCGCAATACGGTGGACGTCGCTATCCGTTACAGCGAGTCTGCAGACGAAACGCTGAATTCAACGCTGTTGTATCAGGACACATTTGTGCTGGTCGCCAGCCCTTCCCTTCGTCTGACCACGGCGGAAGATTTAGCTGACGCGACTTTATTTCATGTGGAAAATCGCCACATTCCGCAACCTTCCCCCGACTGGGAAAACTGGCGTCAGCATTTCGGTCCGGCGACATTAAAAATCGACAGCGGGCTGCGTTTCACCGATGAAACGCATGCGATTCAGGCGGCGATTGCGGGTCAGGGCGTAGCCATTGTCAGCAGTTTGCTGGCCCATGATTTCATCGAAAAAGGCATCCTTTCTACCCCGTTCCTGCACCATCTTCCCGGTGCGAATTACTATCTGGTGACGACGAAAGAGAAAGCGGAACGGGCAGATATCGTCATTCTGCGGCGCTGGCTGCTGGATAAAATGAGCACCATTCCCAGGATGTAGTCCGAAAAATCACATAAAACGCTGATTAAGGTAATGCAACTAAATCAGTGTAAGCGATTACACTTACCATCAATTCTGACTTAATGCCGGATGTTGCGGGCTTTCTGTACGGCGCACTGTACCTGTTTGCTCATCCTGAAAGGTGCTAAACTGTTTGTGTAAGCGATTCCATTTTATTGGGGATGGATCACCTTTTTCAGCCTTGCAGCGTGATATCGTTGCAGCAAGATAATCATCGGGGAGCTCTTATGTACGTCTTAGTCACAGGTGGTAGCGGTTACATTGGCAGTCATACTTGCGTGCAACTGATTGACGCAGGTTATACACCAATCATTCTGGATAACCTTCACAACAGTAAAGTCAGCGTGCTTGAACGCATTAATACGCTGACCGGCAAAACGCCGCTGTTCTATGAAGGAGACATCCGCGACCGTGCACTCCTCGATAAAATTTTCAGTGAACATCATATTCATTCCGTCATTCATTTCGCGGGCTGGAAAGCCGTGGGTGAATCTGTGGCAAAACCGCTGGCGTATTACGACAACAACGTCACCGGCACGCTGGTATTGCTTGAAGCAATGCGCGCCGCGGGCGTCAAAAACATGATTTTCAGCTCTTCGGCAACCGTGTACGGCGACCAGCCAAAAACGCCTTATGTCGAAGACTTCCCGACCGGCAATCCTTCCAGCCCATATGGCCGCAGCAAACTGATGGTTGAGCAAATTCTGGAAGACGTGCAACGTGCGGAACCGGAATGGAGCATGACGCTGCTGCGTTATTTCAATCCGGTCGGCGCGCATCCGTCTGGCCTGATGGGCGAAGATCCGCAAGGCGTACCGAATAACCTGATGCCATTTATCGCGCAGGTCGCGGTAGGTCGTCGCGAATCGGTGGCCATTTTCGGCAACGATTATCCGACCCCGGACGGTACCGGCGTGCGTGACTATATTCACGTGGTGGATCTGGCTGACGGCCACATCGCGGCGATGAAAACCCTGCACAACAAAGCGGGCGTGCATATTTACAACCTGGGCGCGGGCTTTGGTCACAGCGTGCTGGACGTGGTTAACGCCTTCAGCAAAGCCTGCGGCAAGCCGGTGAATTACAAGTTTGCACCACGTCGCGATGGCGACTTACCGGCCTACTGGGCGGATCCGACGAAAGCCGAGAAAGAGCTGCACTGGAAAGTCACCCGCACGCTGGAAGACATGGCCAACGACACCTGGCTGTGGCAGTCGAAAAACCCGCAGGGCTACCCGGATTAAGGAGCACTAAGGAAAGTTATGACAACGTTTAACCCGATTGACCATCCGCATCGCCGCTACAATCCGCTGACCGATCAGTGGGTTTTAGTCAGTCCGCACCGTGCCAAGCGCCCGTGGCAGGGCCAGCAGGAAGCGGTTTCGCAGGAAGTGCTGCCAGCACACGATCCGGACTGTTTCCTGTGTCCGGGAAATACCCGTGTGACCGGTGATGTGAATCCGAAATACACAGGCACCTACGTGTTCACCAATGATTATGCCGCGCTGATGCCGGACACGCCGTTTGCACCGGAAAGCGACGATCCGCTGATGCGCGTTCAGAGCGCACGCGGCACCAGCCGTGTGATTTGCTTCTCGCCGGATCACAGCAAAACTTTGCCTCAGTTGTCAGTTGAAGCACTGACGGAAATCGTCAGAACCTGGCAGGAACAGAGCGCAGATTTGGCAAAAACTTATCCGTGGGTGCAGGTTTTTGAGAATAAAGGCGCCGCGATGGGTTGCTCAAATCCGCATCCGCACGGCCAGATTTGGGCCAACAGTTTCCTGCCTAACGAAGCCGAGCGTGAAGACCGCCTGCAACGTGCCTATCTGGAAAAACAGAGCTCGCCGATGCTGGTGGATTACGTGCAGCGCGAGCTGGCAGACGGCAGCCGTACAGTGGTCGAAACCGAACACTGGCTGGCGGTAGTGCCTTACTGGGCGGCGTGGCCGTTCGAAACGATATTACTGCCGAAAGTGCATGTGAAGCGCATCACTGAGCTTTCTGATGAACAGCGCAGTGATCTGGCGCTGGCGCTGAAAAAGCTGACCAGCCGCTACGACAATCTGTTCCAGTGCTCTTTCCCGTATTCAATGGGCTGGCACGGCGCGCCGTTTACCGATGGCGACAACGAACACTGGCAGTTGCATGCGCATTTCTATCCACCGTTGCTGCGTTCAGCGACAGTGCGCAAATTCATGGTCGGCTACGAAATGCTGGCTGAAACCCAACGCGACCTGACAGCGGAACAAGCCGCAGAACGTCTGCGGGCGGTGAGTGATGTTCATTATCGTGAGGCCGGAGAAAAACAATGAAACTGAAAACCAAGACCCTGGAAATCTTTGCCGATAAATTTGGCTACCCTGCGACCATCACTATCAAGGCACCGGGCCGCGTAAATCTGATTGGCGAACATACCGACTATAACGACGGCTTCGTATTGCCGTGCGCGATCGACTACGAAACGGTGATCGCCTGTGCACAGCGCAACGACCGCACCATCCGCGTGATCGCCGCCGATTACGACAATGACGAAGACAGCTTTTCTCTCGACGAACCGATTCTGCATACCGACGCGCACCCGTGGGCCAACTATGTGCGTGGCGTGGTGAAACATCTGATGCTGCGTAACAAAGATTTCTCCGGCGCTGACATGGTGATCAGCGGCAACGTGCCGCAGGGCGCGGGCCTGAGTTCATCGGCATCGCTGGAAGTGGCCGTCGGTCAGGCGCTGAAATCGTTATATGATTTGCCGCTGGATGGCGTCGCCCTGGCACTGAACGGTCAGGAAGCGGAGAACCAGTTTGTCGGCTGTAACTGCGGCATTATGGATCAGCTGATTTCCGCACTCGGCAAGGAAAATCATTCCCTGCTGATCGACTGCCGTTCACTGGAAACCCGTGCGGTGTCTATGCCGACAAACGCGGCGGTGGTGATCATCAACTCCAACGTGAAACGCGGTCTGGTCGACAGCGAATATAATGCCCGTCGCGAACAATGCGAAGTCGCCGCCCGCTTCTTCGGCGTAAAAGCGCTGCGTGACGTGGATCCTGCCCTGTTCTTCTCCATTCAGGATGAACTGGATCCGGTGGTCGCCCGCCGTGCGCGTCACGTGATCACTGAGAACGACCGCACACTGGCGGCAGCAGATGCACTGGCCAGTGGCGACCTGAAACGTATGGGCGAACTGATGGCGGAATCTCACGCTTCCATGCGCGATGATTTTGAAATCACTGTTCCACAGATCGACAAGCTGGTAGAAATCGTCAAAGAAGTGATTGGCGATAAAGGCGGCGTGCGTATGACCGGTGGCGGTTTCGGCGGCTGTATCGTCGCGCTGGTTCCGGAAGACATGGTGGAAAAAGTCCGTCATGCCGTTGAACAGCAATATCACGCCCACAGTGGCCTGAAAGAAACCTTCTATGTTTGCACCGCATCACAGGGAGCAGGCATATGTTAAAACCTGAAAACACACAGCTGGCGCCGGACGGCCAGCCGTTTGAACAGGTGACGCTACAGAATGCGGCGGGTGCCACCGCCACGTTTATGGACTGGGGCGCGACCTGGTTATCTTTCACACTGCCGCTGGCCGACGGCACCTCTCGTGAGCTGTTGCTCGGCTGCGAGTCGCCGCCGGAGTACATGAATCAGAGCGCGTATCTGGGTGCCACCGTGGGGCGTTATGCCAACCGCATCGCCCGCTCGCAGTTTGAAATTGACGGCAAACCGCATCTGGTGGTCGCCAATCAGGGCGTTCATCAGCTGCACGGCGGGCCGGAAGGCTTCCATGCGCGTCGCTGGAAGATCCTCGGGCAAACCGCGCAGAAACTGACGTTCGAGCTGTTTTCTGCCGATGGCGACCAGGGTTATCCCGGCAATATGACCGCCAAAGTGCATTATCAGCTGACTGACGATAACCGTCTGGAAATTCGTTATGAAGCGACTGTCGATAAGCTGTGCCCGATCAATCTGACCAATCACGCCTATTTCAATCTCGACGGCGAAGGCACTGACGCGCGCCAGCATAAGCTGCAACTGTTTGCTGACCGCTTCCTGCCAGTGGACAGCGACGGCATTCCTTGCGCCGATCCGACGCCGGTTGAACATACCGGCATGGATTTCAACGCCGCAAAAACGCTGGCGAAAGATTTCCTCAAGGACCGCGATCAGCAACGGGTGAAAGGTTATGACCACGCGTATCTGCTCAACCGCTCATGCAATGCCGCTACAAATCCGGCAGCACATTTGTGGTCGGCGGACGGCAAAGTGAAAATGACCATGTTTACCTCGGCGCCAGCGGTCCAGCTTTATAGCGGCAATTTCCTCGGCGGAACACCGAACCGCAGCGGCGGCGAATATGCCAGCTATAGCGGTGTGGCGCTGGAAAGTGAATTCCTGCCAGACAGCCCGAACCACGCAACCTGGCCACAGCCAAGCTGCTGGATCAAACCGGAGCAGGCATATAAATCTGCCACCACGTATCAGTTCTTCGCGCTATAACGTCCATCATCTTTAACGTTTATCAGACAGGGTCGCCCGGCCCTGTCTTCATTTATTCCGACTTCTGCAAATTTGTGACTCACGGCGCATCTGTATCAGCACATTTTCAGCTAAAGGCATTTCCCGCATCTACTCTTAGAGAGTGTCCTGCATAAAAGGACGTTTAATAAGGAGTTTGATATGCGTTTACCCGTTGTGTTATCCCTGCTGGCAACGCTTTGCGCGGCTGGCTCCGCTCTGGCGGCTGACCCTGTGAAAGTGCCTTCTCCTGCTCAGACTGAGCAACGCCAAAAGATGACCGACTGTAATCAGCAGGCCACTACCCAGTCCCTTAAAGGCGATGACCGTAAAAAATTCATGAGTCAGTGCCTCAAGGCGGAAACCAAACCGGCGACGGCAGGCATGACGCCTCAGCAGGAAAAAATGAAAACCTGTAACGCTGACGCAGCGAAAAAAGAATTGAAAGGCGATGCACGTAAAACCTTCATGAGTACCTGCCTGAAAAAAGCCAGCTAACTGCTGTCCTTTTGCAAAAAACGCGCTGTCCGGGAAACCGTTCGCGCGTTTTGTTTTACATCGCCGCAGCAAATTCGTTATGTTTAATACAAACGGTGTCCCGCAAAGGCTTCCTGAGGAAGTTTCAGATTGCTGTCCGGGAGGCCAAGCCCCTATAATGATAACCGTTATCATTGAAAATTCAGTTAACTGAGGAGTTTAGCTATGGCTGTAACCAAGCTGGTGCTGGTAAGACACGGTGAAAGTGAGTGGAACAAAGAAAACCGTTTTACCGGTTGGCATGATGTTGAACTGTCCGATAAGGGTCGCACTGAAGCAAAAGCTGCTGGTCAGTTGCTCAAAGACGAAGGCTTCCAATTCGACTTCGCTTATACCTCTGTGCTGAAACGTGCCATCCATACTCTGTGGAGCGTTTTGGACGAACTGAACCAGCCATGGCTGCCGGTTGAGAAATCCTGGAAACTGAACGAACGTCATTACGGCGCGTTGCAGGGTCTGGATAAAGCAGAAACCGCTCAGAAATACGGTGACGAGCAAGTTAAACAATGGCGTCGTGGCTTCGCGGTGACTCCGCCAGAACTGGATCGCGCTGATGAGCGTTTCCCTGGCCATGACCCGCGCTATGCAAAACTGACTGCGGCTGAACTGCCAACGACTGAAAGCCTGGCGCTGACCATCGAACGTGTCATCCCTTACTGGACTGACGTGATCAAACCACGTATCGCCAGCGGCGAGCGCGTGATCATCGCTGCGCACGGTAACTCCCTGCGCGCACTGGTCAAATATCTCGACGATCTGAGCGAAGACGAAATTCTGGAACTAAACATCCCTACCGGTGTTCCATTAGTTTACGAATTCGACGAAAACTACAAACCAATCAAACGTTACTATCTGGGTAATGCCGACGAAATCGCAGCGAAAGCAGCGGCCGTGGCAAACCAGGGTAAAGCGAAGTAATTTCGCATTTTCTGTGTTAAACAGAGCGATTGGAACAGGCACGCGCAAGCGTGCCTGTTTTGTTTTCTAAATCTGACACTCCCCTGCCCTTCTCCAGACTTTCCGGAAAATCCTCCCTTTTTGAAATTCGTGATCCAGCGCTGGATTTTTAAATAACAGTTTTGCTACATTCCTTTATCATTTCGAATGAAAGTAAAACAATATTCGTACGAAATAATTATTTCACCAGTCTGCCGGAGGTTTTATGGATAACAGATTTACGTCAACGATATTACCTGTTGATTATAAAAAGAATATTATTGAGATGAAAAAACAACTCCGCGCACAGATTGGCGATGTTGAAGGACTCTTCCGGCAGGTCTGCGAAAAAATTGAAACGGAGATAGCCGCAGCAAGGGCGGAGGAAGCGGCTAACGGCACTGCATGGCCGCAAATAAGCTGGTCAGAACTGGCAGAAGGCCGGGTATCCGATGCGCAGATTGCGCAGGTGAAACGTCGTGGATGTCTGGTGGTACGTCAGACATTTGAACGTGATGACGCGCTTGCAATGGATAAATCCATGCTGCATTACCTTGATGAAAACAATTTCGATGAGGTTTATCGCGGACCGGGTGATAATTTCTTTGGTTCACTGGACGCTTCCCGCCCTGAGATTTATCCCATCTACTGGTCTGCCGCACAGATGGAAGCCAGACAGAGTGAGGAAATCGGCACGGTTCAGTCATTTTTAAACCGTCTCTGGAAGTTCGGCGACCATCAGGGCGCATGGTTTAATCCCGACGTAAATATTATCTATCCGGACAGGATCCGCAGGCGTCTTCCGGGCACCACTTCTAAAGGGCTGGGCGCGCATACCGATTCCGGCGCGTTAGAACGCTGGCTGTTACCAGCGTATCAGAAAGTCTTCCGCAAGATTTTCACCAACCGTTTTGAAGAATACGATCCATGGGATGCGGCTTTCAGACCCGACGTCAATGAATACGATGTGGATAACACGACTAAATGCTCAGCTTTCCGGACATTCCAGGGCTGGACTGCGCTGTCTGATATGCAAACCGGACAGGGCTTGCTGCACGTCGTTCCGGTGCCTGAGGCGATGGCGTATGTGCTGCTGCGTCCGCTGCTTGATGATGTGCCTGAAGATGAACTCTGTGGCGTTGCGCCTGGCCGCGTTTTACCTGTTTCCGAAAAATGGCATCCGCATCTGATTAAAGGCCTGTGCAGTATTCCGGAACTTCAGGCGGGCGACTCGGTATGGTGGCATTGTGACGTCATTCATTCCGTCGCGCCGGTTGAAGATCAGCAAGGATGGGGAAATGTGATGTACATTCCGGCCGCACCACTGTGCGAAAAGAATGTCGCTTATGCCCGCAAAGTACACGAAGCACTGAAGACAGGCGCTTCACCTGCGGATTTCCCCCGCGAAAACTATGAAGCAAACTGGACAGGCCGATTCCTTGAACGTGATCTCAACGCTAACGGACGGCTGGGTGTCGGGATGAAGAAGTAACTGTTCGCGCTATTTTGTGGTAATACGTTTTAATTAAAACGAACAGCCATAAGGAGAAACCGATGCCCGTCAGACTCGCCTCCCCCGATGAAGCGGAAATACTCTGGGAAATCAGAAATCAGGCTATCCGCCACGGATGTAAAAATACCTATGGCACCGACATTGTGATGGCCTGGACGCCGGATCAGATGCCACCCGGTTACCGTAAGGCCATTACTGAGAATCCTTTTTTTGTGGCTGAAGCGCACGGTCTGGGTACGCCTGCGGCAACGGGTTATCTCGACCTGAAAAATGGCAGTGTTGAGGCGATATTCACCTTGCCGGAATTCGAAGGAAAAGGACTCGCGACGCAAATTCTCAATACACTAAAAGCCGAAGCAAAATCGCGGGGATTTAAAGAGATCATCCTGTCATCCACGCCCAATGCTTTTGAGTTTTATAAGAGGAACGGATTCAGCCTGGTAAATGAGGGTCTGTACCGGTCAGAAATGGCGAATGCCGATTTGCGTTGCATGGATATGCGCTGCGCACTTTGACGTATTCAGCTAATAAAAAGCCCCGCAAAAGCGGGGCTCAGAAAGATGTGCTGGTGTTAAAGAATTATCCGCGGCGCGCTTTAACGGCGTTCGCGAGATTACGCAGCAGCACTTCGGTGTCTTCCCAGCCGATGCAGGCATCGGTCACGCTCTGGCCGTAAACCAGTGGCTCGCCGCTGTCGAGGCTCTGATTCCCTTCAACCAGATGGCTCTCAACCATCACGCCCATAATTGCCTGTTCACCACCAGCAATCTGCCCGCAAACGTCTTCACAGACTTCCATCTGCTTTTTGAATTGCTTGCTGCTGTTTGCATGACTGAAGTCGATCATGATACGTGCTGGCAGACCGCCTTTTTTCAGGCCGTCTTTCACTTCGAGCACGTCCTGAGCGCTGTAGTTTGGCTTTTTGCCGCCGCGCAGAATGATATGGCAGTCGTTGTTACCGCTGGTATTCACGATTGCGGAGTGACCCCATTTGGTGACAGACAGGAAGCAATGCGGCGCGCCTGCGGCGTTAATGGCGTCGATAGCCACTTTGATGGTGCCGTCGGTACCATTTTTGAAACCGACCGGGCAGGATAAACCGGAGGAAAGCTCACGGTGAACCTGAGATTCTGTGGTACGCGCGCCGATTGCGCCCCAGCTCATTAAATCCGCCAGATATTGTGGCGTGATCATGTCCAGAAACTCGCCTGCGGCAGGCAAACCGGTGTCATTAATATCAAGTAACAATTTGCGGGCAATGCGCAAACCATCGTTAATCTGGTAGCTGTTGTTCATGTGCGGGTCATTGATCAGCCCTTTCCAGCCCACCGTAGTACGCGGTTTTTCGAAATAAACGCGCATTACCACTTCCAGTTCCCCCTGCAATTCTTCACGCATTTTCAGCAGGCGTGCGGCATATTCTTTAGCAGCTTTAGGATCATTGATTGAGCAAGGCCCGATAACAACCAGCAGACGATCATCGTTTCCTTTCAGGATCTTATGAATGGCATTACGAGCCTGAGAAACTGTTTTTGCCGCTTTGTCAGTGGCGGGAAATTTTTCGAGCAGGGCAACCGGAGGTAAAAGTTCTTTGATTTCTTTGATGCGTAAATCGTCGTTTTGATAATTCATAACAGTTCCATTCGGGTGTTCATAAGAGACAAAGCGAAACGCTGACCGCGTTCAATCTAGCCGTAATGAGGGGCAGTGTAAACCTGCTTTTACACTTACGATTAGTCTCATTTTGATTTAGGACATAATTTATTTAGCTAGGCTTTAAGCAGACACATGAAACACGACCACGGACCTTTCTGAAACAATGGAGATGACATTATGAAAAAGCTCGCAATCATGTTACTGACTGCCACTATGGCTCTGACAACGGGCGCGGCCTTTGCTGCCGGTGAAACCTCGGCTGGTGATAACAACGGTCAGGCCAATCAGTCCGGTTCACCTGGCTCAATTCAGAATATGGCACCTAAAAGTGTTGATAATGACCAGATTAACAACACGAACAAGCCAGCAGATGAAGTGAATACCAAAACGGATACCACCAAGCAGCATATGAGCAAGGACAAACAGCATAAGAAAGCGATGTGCAAAGATGGTCGTTGTCCTGACCAGGCACCTGGAACCACGCAATCAAAAGAAACTGGTAAATAAATACGCCGGTAGCATCTCGTTCAGGAGGAACTTCGGTTCCTCCTTATTTCGAAACCTCCCCTTCTTGCAACGTCATCTGATTACGCTATTGTGATCGTCTCTGTTCATCATCTTTGTGAATATAACTATGTCTTCTTCCCTGTTACCGCAGGATAAAAATAGCCGTCGCCTGTTACTGGCTTTCCTTGTAACCGTTGTTTTTATGGTTGCGGAAGTTATCGGCGGGCTGATTTCTGGCTCTCTGGCGTTGCTGGCAGATGCCGGTCACATGCTGACAGATGCTGCCGCATTGCTCGTGGCGCTGATGGCCGTGCGTTTTGCAAAACGTAAGCCCAATTCCCGTCATACCTTTGGTTATCTGCGCCTGACGACAATGGCGGCTTTCGTTAACGCCGCCGCGCTGTTAGTGATTGTGGTGCTGATCGTCTGGGAAGCCATTGCTCGCTTCTTCAATCCACAGCCGGTGATGGGTACCACGATGCTGGTCATCGCTATCGCCGGGCTGTTTGCCAATATTCTGGCGTTCTGGTTACTGCATCAGGGTCAGGAAAAAGCCAACATCAACGTGCGCGCTGCGGCTCTGCATGTGCTGGGTGATTTACTGGGATCGATTGGTGCGGTCGCTGCAGCACTGATCATCATGTATACCGGCTGGACGCCCATCGACCCGATTCTGTCGGTGCTTGTGTCGTGTCTGGTGCTGAACAACGCCTGGCGGCTACTGCGCGAAAGTTTTCATGAGTTGCTGGAAGGTACGCCTGAGGAAATTGATATCGATAAACTGCGCCGTGATTTGTCGCTCAGCATCCCTGAAGTTCGCAATGTCCATCACGTGCACGTCTGGCAGATTGGTGAACAGCGGCTGATGACGCTGCATGTGCAGGTGGTGCCACCGCACGATCACGATGCGCTGTTAGACCGCATTCAGCATCATTTGCTGGAGAAATGCCGTATCGGCCACGCGACGATTCAGATGGAATACGGTCGCTGTGAAACACCGGATTGCGAGATTAATGAAATCCCGGCTGCCAGCGCAGGGCACGATCATCATGGTCACTCCCACGCACACCATCATCACTGATGTTCACCAATAACAGAAAGCAAAACGCCTCCGGTATGGAGGCGTTTTTGTTTGAGCAGGTTCAGACGGTTTGCAGTGGCTGCGAGCCATTTTGCTTCGCGCTCTTGATCCACAGCCACGAACCATTGAGTGCAATCAGCGTCAGCAACACGTATTCGAGCGCCATCGCATAGACGCCCTGATAAGCAAAAATCGCCACACTTATCACGTCGATCACCACCCACAGCAACCAGTTCTCGACATATTTGCGCGTCATCAGCAGCATCGCCACAATCGACAGCACCATCATTGATGAATCCCAGAACGGGAAAGCATCCGGCTGCAATTCTGGCATCTGCACATTCATCCCCAGCGCCTGCATCAGATTGACCGCCACCAGAGTGAGCGCGGCAAATACGCGGTCAATGTTAAACGTCATCAGCAAAATGCCTGCGACGCACACCACGCCCCATATCAGCGCTTTCCCACGTGGCAACCAGCGGATCTGCAATTCGGCTTCCTGATCCGCTGTCTGACGGCTCCAGGCATACCAGCCATAAATATTGGCGGCAAAGAAGAAGATCTGCAGTAGTAAACTGGCGTAGAGCTGGATCTGGAAGAAGATGATCGCAAACAAGGTGACGTTGATCAGACCGAACGCGTAATTGATCAATTTTTCTTTGCTGGCGTACCAGATACAAAGCAAACCAAAAATAGTGCCAACCGCTTCAATCCAAGACAGATCATATCCGCCTTTGCCGAGAGGAATATGAACCAGAATATTGCTGGTACTGAAAAAATCCATCATCACATCCTTCCTTTTTCGTCAGTCACATCGCGTTTGCTTACAGGGCTTTGGCCTGTGTGCGTAATTTGAGTTGCGCGGCAAAATCCAGCATACGGTTCAGCGGAATCAATGACTTCACACGCAGCGCCTCATCCACTTCTATCGCATGTTCTGCTCCGCCGTGCTCCAGACCTTCAGCAATGGCTTTCAGGCCGTTCATCGCCATCCACGGGCAATGCGCGCAGGTGCGGCAACTTGCGCCCTCGCCTGCCGTTGGCGCTTCGAATAATTCTTTATCCGGGCACGCTTGCTGCATTTTGTAGAAAATCCCGCGGTCAGTAGCGACGATCAGCTGTTTCTGAGGCAAGGTTTTTGCAGCCTGAATGAGCTGACTGGTAGAACCGACCGCATCTGCCATATCCACAATCGCCTGCGGAGACTCAGGATGCACCAGAACAGCGGCGTTTGGATACAAGCCTTTCATTCGGGTCAGGGCCTGGGTTTTAAACTCGTCATGGACGATACAGGCGCCCTGCCAGCACAGCACATCAGCGCCCGTCTGCTTGCGAACATAATTGCCGAGGTGACGATCCGGTGCCCAGATTATTTTTTCGCCCAGACTATCAAGATGTTCAATCAGTTCTACCGCAATGCTCGACGTAACTACCCAGTCGGCACGGGCTTTCACCGCCGCAGAGGTATTAGCGTAGACCACAACGGTGCGATCGGGGTGCTGGTCGCAGAAATCTGAGAAAGCCTGTTCCGGGCAACCCAGATCCAGCGAGCATTCCGCATTGAGCGTCGGCATGAGCACTGTTTTTTCAGGGCTGAGAATTTTGGCCGTTTCACCCATGAAGCGTACGCCGGCCACCAGCAACGTGGAAGCCGGATGCTGACTGCCAAAGCGCGCCATTTCCAGAGAGTCTGCGACAATGCCCCCGGTTTCTTCTGCAAGCGCCTGAATTTCAGGATCAGTGTAGTAATGCGCCACCATCACGGCATCACGTTCCCTGAGCAATTTTCTGATCTTCTCTTTGTAGAAAGTCTTTTCATCTGCACTCAGAACTGCGGGTTTAGGAGGAAAAGGATAAACCGTCGCATTCAGGTCCAATGTTTCGCTCATACTCGTCATCTCATTCAGTCAGGCAGCACGCCTGAAACGCCAGAAGCCGCAACAGATCCCATCCGGAAACCCGCTGGTTTTGTATGCTAAACAAAATACCGTAAAATTCTGAGAAAGTCGTCCAGATATTAGCCATAACGCTGAAAATGTTTACTGCACTTAAAAGAGACGAGGATTGACAAAATTGCCGGAGAAATGGATATCGCGATGGAAGGAAGTTTCAGGCGTCAGATGCGAAAAAAGCGCCAAAAGGCGCTTTTCTCTGAAAGTGTGCTTTAGATGGTGGGCCGTGCTGGATTCGAACCAGCGACCAATTGATTAAAAGTCAACTGCTCTACCAACTGAGCTAACGGCCCATCTAAATGCTGGGTACTACTTTTTACTGTCGGCGTCTAAAACTATTCAGGGCGTTCACTCTAAAAGAGTGGTGGGCCGTGCTGGATTCGAACCAGCGACCAATTGATTAAAAGTCAACTGCTCTACCAACTGAGCTAACGGCCCTTCCTGAATACTTCTGTCTGCCTGCGTGTCTTGCAGTTGGTGTGCAAGCCACATGCAATAAATGATTTAGATTTGGTGGGCCGTGCTGGATTCGAACCAGCGACCAATTGATTAAAAGTCAACTGCTCTACCAACTGAGCTAACGGCCCTTCTAAACCTACTGCATATTGCCTAAATCTCTGACAGCGTTAGCCGTTTGGAGTTGTCTGGGCAACGGCGGCATATATTACTTATTTAACTTTTCAGTGCAACTTTAATTTTCAGAAAGAGTGCTAACTGATGGCGTTTCACACACTCAAGCCCAGAAAATGCACGATATGTACATTTTCCAGACCTGAATGAGGAACTACTTTGCAGATAAACGTTTTTGAGCTTGTTTTGCCGCATCGGTATTTGGGTACTGTTTTACAACCTGCGTGAAGACGGCTTTGGCTTTATCAGCCTGACCTTTCTCCTGCATGATCACCCCAACCTTAAACATCGCGTCAGAACTTTTTGGAGACTTAGGGTAATTTTTGACCACAACTGCAAAATAATACGCAGCGTCGTCTTTTTTACCTTTGTTGTAATACAACTGTCCTAACCAGTAGTTGGCGTTAGGCTGATAAGTTGAATCAGGATATTTTTTGACGAAACTCTGAAAGGCAGCAATTGCCTCATCATACTGTTTCTTTTCCAGCGCCAGTGAAACCGCAGCATTGTAATCGCTGTTCACGTCACCGGTGCTTGCAGGCGCTTGTGCAGCACCCGCGTCCGGCGTTGCGGCAGCAGAACCGGACGCGTCACCTGTGGCTGCTGCAGCGCCCGTACTGGCGGCTCCGGCATTGCCCTGGCTTAAGCTGTCCAGTTGATTAAAAATTTGCTTCTGGCGATCACCAAGCTGACTCAACTGATACTGGTTCTCCTGGATTTGACCACGAAGAGTATCCATATCACGTTGGGTATCAGAAAGTTGTTGCTGGAGTTGAGTTAATAGCTGGCTGTGAGCGTTAGAAATACGCTCCAGAGAGGTGACCCGATCTTCAATCGAGCCTGAGCCGACATTACTGATTGGCGCTTGGGCAGTAGCGGCCCATGGGACCGCTACGCCAACCAGTAACGACAGACTCAACAAGTGAGTTCTGAAGTTACTGCTCATACTATTCTCTTAGTATACCAGTACTGCACGACGGTTTTTAGCGTATGCCGCTTCGTCATGGCCCAGTACAGCTGGTTTTTCTTTACCGTAAGAAACGATAGAGATTTGGTCAGCAGAAACACCTTTGCCTTGCAGGTACATTTTAACAGCAGTAGCACGACGTTCGCCCAGGGCGATGTTGTACTCTGGCGTACCACGTTCGTCAGCATGACCTTCTACAGTCACTTTGTAAGACGGGTTGCTACGCAGGAATGCTGCGTGCGCGTCTAACATCTGAGCGAATTCAGAAGACACATCGTATTTGTCCAGGCCAAAGTAAACGATGTTGTTTTTCTGCAGTTCTTGCATCTGCAGACGAGCTTGCTCTTCTGAAGACATGTTTGCGTTTTCAGTGCCTGCGCCAGAGTTCAGACCCATACCATTAGATTGGTCGTTGTCTGCGTTCTTGTGAGAACTACAAGCAGCTACAGCCAGTACAGGCAACGCCAGCATCAGCCCTTTCAGCACTTTATTCAGTTGCATCTATTCGATCCTTTTATAATTTTTTGCCATACATAGTTTTCTATGCATTACAGATACGGCGACCAGGCAGGGAATTTGACCTGTCCATCAGTTGCCGGAAGACGCGCTTTGAAGCGCCCATCAGTCGATACCAACTGCAATACGGAACCCAGGCCCTGTGAAGAGCTGTAAATTACCATGGTGCCGTTTGGTGCGAGGCTAGGCGTTTCATCCAGGAACGTGTCCGTCAATGTTTGAACGGCTCCCGTTGCCAGATCTTGTTTAGCGATGTGCTGTGTACCGCTGGCGCTGCTCACCATCACCAGGAACTTACCATCTGCACTTACGTCAGAGTCCTGGTTCTGCGAGCCTTCCCAGGTCAGACGCTGAGGCGCACCGCCATTAATATTGACTTTATAAACTTGCGGACGACCACCCTGATCCGATGTGAACGCCAGATTCTGGCTGTCCGGGAACCAGGTTGGTTCAGTATTGTTGCTGCGTCCGTTTGTCACCTGGCTAATCTGACCAGAAGACAGATTCATTACATACAGGTTCAGGCTGCCGTCTTTAGACAGAGCGAAAGCCAGTTTACTGCCATCAGGTGAGAACGCTGGTGCACCGTTGTGACGCGGGAATGAAGCAATCTGTTTGATCGCGCCATTAGCCAGAGTCTGAACAACCAGTGCTGAACGACCGCTTTCAAACGTGACGTACGCCAGTTTGCTGCCATCCGGAGACCAGGCCGGAGACATCAGTGGCTCTGGTGAACGGTGAACCACGAACTGGTTGTAACCGTCATAATCCGCTACACGCAGTTCATACGGGAATTTACCGCCGTTGGTCTGCACGATATAAGCGATACGGGTACGGAATGCGCCTTTCACACCGGTCAGCTTTTCGAAAACTTCGTCACTGGCGGTATGGGCGGAATAACGTAACCACTGTTTGGTCACTTTGTACTGGTTTTGTGCCAGCACGGTACCTGGTGCGCCAGAGGTATCAACCAGCTGGTAAGACACCACGTAGCTGCCATCGGCTGCAGGCTGAACCTGACCGATAACAACCGCATCAATGCCCAGCGCAGTCCATGCAGCAGGAGTCACTTCTGCGGCAGAGGTCGGCTGTTGTGGCATACGTGATGCATCAATAGGATTGAACTTGCCGCTGTTACGTAAGTCAGCTGCAACGATACCACCCACATCTTCAGGTGGTGTACCCGGGCCAGCCCATTTGAATGGCACAACGCCAATCGGGCGAGCTGTATCTACCCCTTGGGTAATTTCAATGCGAACTTCTGCATGAACCACAGATGCCCACATCATCAAAAGGCCGAACGCTACTCGAAATGCCTGCTTCATTGTATCTCCCTTATCTGGACGTATCTGCCCGCGATAATTTAGCAGAATTTTAACAAACCAACGCATACAAAACTAGAATTACACCCTGCAATCTATCGTAAAATTCTGAAAAGAAATTATTTTCGTCTTTCTACGGTTTAAAATCTATCGGAGCATTTTTAAAGACTTCATAGACTGCTTCAGAAGGCGGTTTCGGGAACTTCGCCTGTCGGGCTGCGGCAAGCGCTGCCTGACAAAGTGCAGGATCCCCACCTTCCGCCGACACGCTGATAAGCGAGCCATCCGGGTTCATTTTAACGCGCAACGAACAAGTTTTACCTGCATACGATGACGCATCATAGAATCTGCTCTCGATAGCTGCCTTAATCTGGCTGCCATAGTTAGCAATATCGGCACCTGATGCGCCTGCCTTTTTCTGAGTCCCCTTCCCTGCCGGAGCAGAAGCGCCGCCACCTGTTGCGCCTTTCGGTGCATTTTTGGAGTCAGCAAGGCCATCAAATAAGTTATTCGCATCAGCTGCTTCTTTCGCAGCGGCGGCAGCAGCAGCTTTTTTATCGGCTGCGGCTTTCTTCGCTGCAGCGGCGGCTTCTGCTTTTTTCTCGGCAGCAGCAGCGGCTTTCGCATCGGCAGCTGCTTTCGCATCTGCTTCAGCCTGGGCTTTTGCATCTGCAGCGGCCTGTGCTTTGGCTTCTGCAGCAGCCTGTTTCTTCGCTTGTGCAGCCGCTTCTTTCTTCGCGTCAGCTTCCGCTTGTTTCTTCGCAGCGGCAGCAGCGGCGGTTGCTTCAGCCTCTGCTTTTTTCTGAGCATCCGCAGCAGCTTTTTTCTGTGCATCTGCTTGGGCTTTAGCCGCTTCTTTCGCAGCATCCGCTTTGGCCTGTGCCGCCGCTTTTGCTGCTTCGGCTTTCGCCTGTGCAGCGGCAGCTTCAGCCTGCTTCTGTTGTTCTTTCGCCTGTTCAGCGGCTTGCTCAGCTTGTTTTTGCTGCTGAGCCTGTTCCTGAGCCTGCTGCTTCGCATCCTGCTGCGCTTGCAGACGCTCTTTTTCAAGTTCTTTCAGGCGCTGTTGTTCGGCGGCCTGTTTCTGCTGAAGTTCTTCAGCCTGTTGCTCTGATTTTTTCTGACGCGCTGCAGCAGCGCGTTGGGAATCAGCCTGTTGCTGTTGCTGACGGTTGTACTGATCGACCACGGCACTGGGATCAACCATTACGGCAGAGATATCGCTGCCGCCACCGCCACCACTCATGCTGGTATCTTCGTCCAGCGATCCCAAAATCAGCAGGCCTATAATGATGATATGCAGAACGACCGAAACAATAACGGCGCGTTTGAGCTTATCGTTTTGTTCAGTTGCAGTTGCCTTTACCAAAATAGATTTCCCAAGACAGGATTACTAAAAACCCGGTTTCCTGTATTGCCTGTCATACTTTTAACAAGCCAGAGAATGCCGGGTTTCAAATAAGTGTTACAAATTACCTATCCTCAGATAGGTTGTGTCATCAATCCGACAGACTTCACGCCAGCCTGATGCAGCATATTCAGCGCCTTAATGATTTCATCATAAGGCACATCTTTAGCGCCGCCGATCAGAAATACCGTCTTCGGATTGGCCTGAATACGGCTGGTCGCTTCCGCGATAACCTGCTGTTCAGGCAATTGTTCCATACGCTGATGATCCACCACTATGGTGTACTGACCCACGCCAGAGACTTCGACAATCACTGGCGGGTTATCATCGCTGGATACCGTTTTGGAATCCGTCGCGTCTGGCAGATCCACTTCCACGCTTTGGGTAATGATGGGAGCTGTTGCCATAAAAATCAGTAACAGCACCAGCAGTACGTCCAGCAGCGGAACAATGTTGATCTCCGACTTACCTTCGCGACGGTTACGACGACCTCGTGAACGAGCCATACTCTCCCCCTTTAGTTACTGCTGGTTTCGCGAGAGAAAGCCTGACGGTGCAGGATGGCCGTAAATTCTTCCATGAAGTTATCGTAGTTTTGCTCAAGCTTATTTACACGCTGGTTCAGGCGGTTATACGCCATAACCGCAGGGATAGCAGCAAACAAACCAATCGCGGTGGCGATCAGTGCTTCTGCGATACCCGGTGCAACCATTTGCAGGGTGGCTTGTTTTACAGAACCTAAGCCGATAAAGGCGTGCATGATCCCCCAGACCGTACCAAACAGGCCGATATACGGGCTGATGGAACCGACGGTACCCAGGAAAGGAATGTGCATTTCAAGAGATTCGAGTTCACGGTTAAAGGAAATACGCATGGCACGTGAAGAGCCTTCAATCACCGACTCAGGCGCATGGCTGTTGGCACGATGAAGACGCGCAAACTCTTTAAAACCGGAATGGAAGATTTGCTCTGCCCCGCTCAGGGTTTCGCGACGGCCCTGGCTTTCCTGATACAAACGGGAAAGCTCAATACCGGACCAGAATTTATCTTCAAATGCTTCTGCCTCACGGGTGGCGGCATTCAGCACTTTTGTGCGTTGAATGATGATCGCCCAGGACGCGACAGAGAAGCACACCAGGATAAGCATAATCAGCTTAACCAGGATGCTGGCCTTTAAAAATAAATCAAGCATGTTCATGTCAGTCACTGCTTAAACTCCGCGACAATAGACTTAGGAAGCGCACGTGGCTTCATTTGGTGTGGATCAATGCACGCAATCAACACTTCTGCAGAACTCAGAAGGTTTCCATGCGAATCAAGAATTCGTTGTGCAAAAGTAAGAGAAGCTCCGCGAATGGACGTAATCTCACTCTGAACATCCAGCAGGTCATCTAGGCGAGCTGGTGCAAAGTATTCGACCGTCATGCGGCGGACAGCAAAAGCGACATGTTCTCCCAGCAGTTGTTGCTGGTGAAAATTGCGTTGGCGCAACATCTCTGTGCGAGCCCTTTCATAAAAGGCGACGTATCGGGCATGGTAGACCACACCTCCCGCGTCTGTGTCTTCAAAGTAGACACGAACCGGCCATCGGAACAACGAATTACTCACTCTACATCCCGTAATGCAATTTGACGGCACTACTATACTCAAGTGAGTTGGGGTTGGGAATGGGTTGCATTGCTGGAACGAAAATAATTATGGGCCAGAGCGGCCCATAGGACGATTACTGTAAATTTGTCTTTTATTTCAGCAAAGAATCAGCTGAAAAAGTAAAAAAGTCCTGCGGCCAGCGCAATCATGGCAAGTATCGGAGAGAAGAATGCCTTCCATACCGATTTATGCGGACGAAAGCCAAGGCCGTGGATCACACCTGCACAGACTGCCCATATCAGGATGATGCCGTGCCAGACTTCCAGCTGACTGGTTGACGAGGCAAACAGGCCCGGTTTCCAGAATACGCATCCGGCAAGCACCAGTGACATCACAAGCGAAAGGGCCCGCAAGGGGCCCTTGTCTGTGATGGCGTAGAGTTTATCCACGATCACACTCATTATTACTTCTCTTCTTTAGCCGCTTTATTGGCTTCGCTGTGTTCAAACGCCAGCGCGGTAATGATACCGAATGAGCAAGCCAGTAAGGTGCCGAGGATCCAGGCAAAATACCACATGGTGTTCTCCTTAATACAACGAATGCTTGTTGTTCTCGATGTAGTGTTTATCGAGGCGACCGAACATCTTGTAATACGCCCATGAGGTGTAAATCAGGATGATTGGCACAAAGATACAGGCAACAACGGTCATCACTCTGAGCGTCAGCAAGGTGGATGTCGCATCCCACATGGTCAGGCTGGCGTTCGGCTCAGTGATTGACGGCATCACGAACGGGAACATAGTGATACCCGCAGTCAGGATCACACAGGCGATAGTCAGTGAGTTACTGATGAATGCCAGCGCCGCTTTGTTCATGCGTGAGAACAAAATGGTCAGCAGCGGCAGAATCACACCCAGTGCAGGGATCGCCCACAGGCCCGGAGTCTTGTTGAAGTTAGCCAGCCATGCACCGGCTTCATGAGACACCGTTTTGCGCAGCGGATTTGAAGGGCCGGCGTGATCCATAACAGACGTCACGGTGAAGCCATCAATCCCTTTCACTAACCAGATACCTGCCAGCAGGAAGCACACCATCATCACCAGTGCAGAAATCTGCGACGCGGTGCGGGTACGCAGGTGCAGTTCACCCACAGTACGCATTTGCAGATAGGTGGCACCTTGCGTGATAAGCATGGTCAGGCTGACCAGACCCGCCAGAATGCCGTACGGGTTCAGCAGGCCAAACAGGTTACCGGTGTAGAACAGACGCAGGTCGCTGTCGATATGGAACGGAACACCCAGCAGCAGGTTACCGAACGCCACACCGAACACCAGCGCAGGGACGAAGCTGCCGATAAAGATGCCCCAGTCCCACATGCCACGCCAGCGCGGGCTCTCGAGTTTTGAACGATAGTCAAAGCCCAGCGGACGGAAGAACAAGGCGCACAGCACCAGCACCATCGCGGCGTAGAAGCCGGAGAATGCCGCGGCGTAAACCATCGGCCATGCTGCAAACAATGCACCACCGGCGGTGATCAGCCAGACCTGGTTACCGTCCCAGTGCGGGGCGATGGCGTTGATCATCACACGGCGGTCAATATCGGTTTTACCGATAATGCGCACCAGAATGCCCACGCCCATATCAAATCCATCGGTGACTGCGAAGCCGATAAAGAGCACGCCAATCAGCACCCACCAGATGAACCGTAAAACTTCATAATCAAACATAAGTGGACTCCCTATTACCGAGCTTGCTCAAGTGGCGCTGAAGTTTGTTCATAATGATAACGGCCAGTTTTCAGGCTGCTTGGGCCCAGGCGCGCATATTTGAACATCAGGAACATTTCAGCGATCAGGAACAGGGTGTACAGGCCACAGATGAGGATCATCGAGGAGAGTACATCACCCACAGTCAGTGAAGAGTGCGCAACCGCAGTCGGTAACACCTCACCAATCGCCCAAGGCTGACGGCCATATTCGGCAACGAACCAGCCCGCTTCGACAGCAATCCACGGCAATGGCAGGCCGATGAATACCGCGCGGTGTAACCAGCGTTTCTGACCAATCTTGCCGCGCAATACGGTATAGAAGGACAGCGCAATCAGCACGAACATCAGGATGCCGCAGGCAACCATGATACGGAATGCGAAGTACAGCGGCAGAACGCGCGGAATAGAATCTTTGGTCGCTTTCTGAATTTGTGCGTCAGTCGCACCCGCCGGGTTGTCGGTATAGCGTTTCAGCAACATACCGTAGCCCAGATCCTGCTTAGCATTTTCGAAATCGCTGCGTACTTTCGGGTCAGTGTTGCCCGAACGCAGTTCTTCCAGCAGGGTGTAGGCTTTCATACCATTGCGGATACGCACTTCGTGTTGCGCCATCAGGTCTTTCAGACCGGTGACCGGCGTATCAACAGAACGCGTGGCAATCAGGCCGAGCAGATATGGGATCTGAATAGAATATTCGTTCTCCATTTTGTCCTGGTTAGGCATACCAAACAGCGTGAAGCTGGCCGGTGCAGGTTGGGTGTCCCACTCTGCTTCGATAGCTGCCAGTTTGGTTTTCTGCACGTCACCCATTTCATAACCGGATTCATCACCCAGCACGATAACGGAAAGTACGGCAGCCAGACCAAAGCTTGCAGCAATCGCAAATGAGCGTTTCGCGAAACCGACGTCACGACCTTTAAGCAGGTAGTAAGAGCTGATAGCCAGAATGAACATCGCGCCAGTCACATAACCAGACGCTACGGTGTGAACGAATTTAACCTGCGCAACCGGGTTCAGGACCAGCTCAGAGAAGCTGACCATTTCCATACGCATGGTTTCGTAGTTGAAGGTGGAAGCAATCGGGTTTTGCATCCAGCCGTTCGCCACCAGGATCCACAAGGCGGACAAGTTTGAGCCAAGCGCCACAAACCAGGTCACTGTCATGTGTTGAACTTTAGAGAGACGATCCCAACCGAAGAAGAACAGGCCGACTAAAGTGGATTCCAGGAAGAACGCCATCAAACCTTCGATCGCCAGAGGCGCACCGAAGATATCACCGACGTAATGTGAGAAATATGACCAGTTAGTACCGAACTGGAATTCCATAGTTAAACCGGTTGCAACGCCCAGTGCAAAGTTAATTGCAAAGAGTTTGCCCCAGAATTTGGTCATATCTTTATAGATTTGTTTGCCGGAAAGCACATAAACCGTTTCCATAATTGCCAGTAAAAACGCCATACCCAGCGTTAATGGGACAAATAGGAAATGGTACATGGCTGTTAAAGCAAACTGTAAACGCGACAGTTCAACGATATCAAACATCTTGACCCCTTGCTCCTCGGAGGAAGACCCCAAATTGCGATCTTTGACGAACCGGTTGCCGGAACGCCTCTTGACTACCAATATTCAAATGTGTGTAGAACAGAAATGCCCGCGGCAGGCACTCTGAACCCGGAAAACGCACGGTCAGTAAGCCTCTAAGAGGCTGATGAGCAGGCGAAATCACGGGGAAAAGTAAACATACAAAAAACTGATGTTACAGGACCAATATGTTACGCCAGTAATCCCACACATTAAATAGGTTTTTTAGTGACCCAAAGCGGATTTCCGTGTACAGGTCAATTTAAGAACAAAACAGTGAAAATCGCTGTAATTGATCTGCCGCAATTTAAGCCTATCTCCTTGTTTATTTCTATATTACCCACATCAATTTCTGAAAAAATATTTCAGGATGTTAATCATTGGTTTCATTGGGCTTTAAGGGTGGACTTAATGTTAATTAATTGTGCTTATATGGTTGTCATTAATATCTATTTTGCTACCTGTTGAAACCTAATTATTAACCTTTTATTTCCAATGAACCTATCGTGCTGTGTTAATAAATATAGCTCAATTCAGCGAATGTTAAATATTTCGCTTAAAATAAAAAAGGCCACCCGAAGGCGGCCAACATGTCGAATCAGTTTCTTAAATAAATCGACTTACATCGCACCGGATTTTTTCCGGCGCGACGGGTATTACTTATTGCGGCAGGACAGATTTCACGGCTTCGCCGATATCTGCCAGGCTGCGAACGGTTTTAACGCCGGCCGCTTCCAGTGCTGCAAATTTCTCGTCAGCAGTGCCTTTACCACCGGCAATGATGGCACCTGCGTGGCCCATACGCTTGCCTTTAGGCGCAGTCACACCGGCGATGTAGCCCACAACCGGTTTAGTCACGTGTGCTTTGATGTACGCAGCAGCTTCTTCTTCTGCGTTACCACCGATTTCACCGATCATGACGATCACTTCAGTCTGTGGATCTTCCTGGAACAGCTTCAGGATATCGATGAAGTTAGAGCCTGGGATCGGGTCACCGCCGATGCCGACGCAGGTAGACTGGCCGTAACCGTAATCAGTGGTCTGTTTAACGGCTTCATAGGTCAGTGTACCGGAGCGGGAAACGATGCCCACTTTGCCTGGCAGGTGAATATGGCCAGGCATGATGCCAATTTTGCATTCGCCAGGGGTGATCACGCCCGGGCAGTTTGGCCCAATCATCACGGCATCGCTCTGATCCAGTTTCACTTTAACCACCAGCATATCCAGCGTCGGGATGCCTTCAGTGATACAGATGATCAGTTTGATACCCGCATCCAGCGCTTCCAGAATGGAGTCTTTGCAGAACGGAGCCGGAACATAAATTACAGACGCCGTTGCGCCGGTAGTTTCTACCGCTTCGCGCACGGTGTTGAACACGGGCAGACCCAGGTGCTCGGTGCCGCCTTTGCCTGGCGTAACGCCGCCAACCATTTTGGTGCCGTAAGCGATGGCTTGTTCGGAGTGGAAAGTCCCCTGGCTACCGGTGAAACCCTGGCAGATAACTTTGGTGTTCTTGTTGATTAAAATCGACATTATTTCCCCTCCACTGCCGCGACAACTTGTTGAGCCGCATTCGTCAGGCTGGTCGCTGCAATGATGTTCAAACCGCTGTCTGCCAGTTTTTTGGCACCCAGCTCTGCATTGTTACCTTCAAGACGTACCACAACCGGTACGCTGACGCCCACTTCTTCCACCGCGCCGATGATACCGTCGGCGATCAGGTCGCAACGTACGATACCGCCGAAGATGTTAACGAAGACGGCTTTCACTTTTTCATCAGACAGAATGATTTTGAAGGCTTCAGTCACGCGTTCTTTGGTTGCACCACCGCCAACATCCAGGAAGTTAGCCGGTTCGCCACCGTGCAGTTTCACGATGTCCATGGTACCCATTGCCAGACCGGCACCGTTCACCATGCAACCGATGTTGCCGTCGAGGGCAACGTAGTTCAGTTCCCACTGCGCTGCCTGTGATTCACGGGCATCTTCCTGGCTGTAATCGCGCATTTCGCGCAATTCTGGCTGACGGAACAAGGCGTTGCCGTCCGCACCCAGTTTGCCGTCGAGGCAGATCAGGTCGCCAGCGGTAGTCACCACCAGCGGGTTGATTTCGATCAGCGCCAGATCGCGCTCAAGGAAGATGTTCGCCAGACCCATGAAGATCTTAGTGAACTGCTGAACCTGCTTACCGGTCAGACCCAGTTTGAACGCCAGTTCGCGACCCTGGTAAGGCTGCGGACCTGCCAGCGGATCCAGGGCTACTTTATGGATCAGGTGTGGCGTTTCTTCTGCCACTTTCTCAATTTCCACGCCGCCTTCGGTAGAGGCCATGAACACCACACGACGGGAGCTGCGATCGACTACCGCACCGAGGTACAGTTCCTGATCGATATCCGTTGCCGCTTCAACCAGGATCTGGTTAACCGGCTGACCGCTGGCGTCTGTCTGATAAGTCACCAGACGTTTACCTAACCAGTGCTCAGCAAAAGCACGAATTTCTTCTTTGCTTTTAACCACTTTCACGCCGCCCGCTTTACCGCGGCCACCGGCATGAACCTGACATTTCACCACCCACGGACCGGCACCGATTTTCGATGCAGCCTCTTCCGCTTCACGCGGGGTGGAACAGGCGAAGCCTGATGGTGCTGGCAGGCCGTAGCGCAGGAACAGCTGTTTCGCCTGATACTCGTGTAAATTCATGATGTTCTATCCATTCTTATTCGGTAAGTAGGAAGGCTTATCAGGGCACAGCGAACTGTGCCGCAGATTTTTCGATCTCTAATCTTTCGCTGCGCCAGGACTAGACGTCCAGCAGCAGACGAGCCGGATCTTCCAGCATTTCTTTGATGGTCACCAGGAAGCCGACCGATTCACGGCCATCCACCAGACGGTGATCGTAGGACAGTGCCAGATACATCATTGGCAGAATCACTACCTGACCATTGACTGCCATAGGACGATCTTTAATGGCATGCATGCCGAGGATCGCACTCTGTGGTGGGTTGATGATTGGCGTGGACATCAGGGAGCCGAAGACGCCGCCGTTGGTCACGGTAAAGTTACCGCCGGTCAGTTCTTCCACTTTCAGTTTGCCGTCACGACCTTTGATCGCCAGCTCTTTGATTTGCTTCTCGATATCAGCCATGCCCAGCGTATCTACGTCACGCAGAACTGGCGTGACCAGACCACGTGGAGTCGATACCGCAATGCTGACGTCGAAATAGTTGTGGTAAACCACATCTTCGCCATCAATAGACGCGTTCACTTCCGGATAGCGTTTCAGCGCTTCAACCACGGCTTTCAGATAGAAAGACATGAAGCCCAGACGCACGCCGTGACGTTTTTCGAAACCATCACCGTACTGCTTACGCAGATCCATGATTGGCTTCATGTTGATTTCGTTGAAGGTGGTCAGCATCGCAGTGCTGTTTTTCGCTTCAAGCAGACGCTCAGCCACGCGCTTACGCAGACGGGTCATCGGCACACGTTTTTCGCTACGTGAACCCAGAGCAGGAGCGGCGCTGGAAGCTGCCGGAGCGGCGGCTGGCGCGGCTGCCGGTTTAGCGTCTTTGGCTTTCGCCAGATGCTGTTCGATATCTTCACGGGTCAGACGACCGCCGACACCGCTGCCTTTGATCGCGCTGGCATCCAGAGAATGTTCAGCAATCAGGCGGCGGATAGCCGGGCTGAGTGCGTCATTGTTCTCTTCTTCCAGTGCTGCTGTGTGGCGTGCCGCAGGAGTCGCTTCTTTTTCGGAGCTTTTCTCAGTGCTTGGCTTACCGGAGCTGTTGCCCGGACGGATACGCGCCAGGATCTGGCGGGAAATCACGGTAGCGCCTTCGTCTTCGATGATGCTGTCCAGAATACCGGCTTCACTTGCTGGCACTTCCAGAACCACTTTATCGGTTTCAATTTCTACCAGTACGTCGTCACGCTCAACACTGTCGCCCGGTTTTTTGTGCCAGGTGGCAACCGTCGCATCCGCAACGGATTCAGGAAGGTCAGGGACCAGAATATCTACGCTACTCATTATAAATCCTTCTTATGTTCCATAGTGTTAACTCACGCCAACGCGTTATTTAACGTTAAGCGCATCGTTAACCAGATCTTGCTGTTGCTTCTGGTGAACGGACATGTAGCCGACTGCCGGGGAAGCAGAGGCCGGACGTCCTGCGTAACGTAAAGAAGCCCCGAAAGGAATCACTTCACGGAAATTGTGCTGGCTGCAATACCACGCGCCCTGGTTCAGCGGCTCTTCCTGACACCAGACGAAGTCATGAACGTGTGAGAATTTCTCAAGCACTTCCTGAATCGCTTTGTGCGGGAACGGATACAGCTGCTCGATGCGGACAATCGCCACATCGGTTTGCTCGTTTTTGCGACGTTGTTCCAGCAGGTCGTAGTAAACCTTACCGGAGCACATCACCACGCGCTTAACCTGTTTTGGATCCAGTTCGTCAACTTCACCAATCGCTGGCAGGAAGCTGCCGTCGGCCAGTTCTTCCAGCGTAGAAACCGCCAGAGGATGACGCAACAGTGACTTCGGTGACATCACGATCAGCGGACGACGCATACCACGCAGTGCCTGACGACGGATCATGTGGTAAACCTGCGCCGGGGTAGACGGGATACACACCTGCATGTTTTGCTCAGCGCAAAGTTGCAGATAGCGTTCCAGACGTGCGGAGGAGTGCTCCGGCCCCTGCCCTTCGTAGCCGTGCGGCAGCAGCATCACCAGACCACACATGCGGCCCCATTTCTGTTCGCCGGAACTGATGAACTGGTCGATAACTACCTGCGCACCGTTGGCGAAGTCACCGAACTGCGCTTCCCAGATGGTCAGGGTACGCGGTTCAGCAGTCGCATAACCGTATTCAAACGCCAGTACCGCTTCTTCGGAAAGCACGGAATCCCAGACGTTGAACTCGCCCTGGCTGTTATGAATATTGGCCAGCGGCACGTACACGGAACCGTTTTTCTGATTGTGGATCACAGCATGACGGTGGAAGAAGGTGCCACGACCGGTATCTTCACCGGACAGACGAATCGGAATGCCTTCGTCCACCAGCGTAGCGTACGCCAGATTTTCTGCGCCGCCCCAGTCGAATTTCTTATTACCTGCGGCCATCTCGTTACGGTCGCCGTAAATCTTGGCAACGCGTGACTGCATTTCAATCGCATCCGGCACATGGCTGACGCGACGCGCCAGTTCCTGCAGACGTTTCAGCTCAACCTTATTCGGGTATGGCTCGTCCCACTCATGATTCAGATACGGCGACCAGGTGAAAGTGTGCATGTCATTCTGACGCCACTCTTCCACTACACACTCACCGGCATCCAGCGCATCACGGTATAGATTGACCATTTCCGTCGCATCTTCGAGGCTGGCAACGTTCTGCTCAGTCAGGACATCAGCGTAGATTTTGCGTGGCGTCGGGTGTTTCTTGATCTTGGTGTACATCAGCGGCTGGGTTGCGCTAGGTTCGTCGGCCTCGTTATGGCCGTGGCGACGGTAGCAAACCAGGTCGATCATGACGTCACGTTTAAAGGTGTTACGGAAATCCAGTGCCAGACGGGTCACGAAAGCCACCGCTTCAGGATCATCTGCATTGACGTGGAAAATCGGTGCCTGCACCATTTTCGCGATGTCCGTACAATAATCGGTAGAACGTGCATCTTTCGGATTCGAGGTGGTGAAGCCCACCTGGTTATTGATGACGATACGCACGGTACCGCCCACTTCATAACCGCGTGCCAGCGACATGTTCAGGGTTTCCTGAACCACACCCTGACCGGTAATTGCCGCGTCACCGTGAATGGTGATTGGCAGAACCATGTTGCTGCGCGCTTCGTCCAGACGATCACGACGGGCACGAACAGAACCGATGACGACCGGGCTGACGATTTCCAGGTGCGACGGGTTAAACGCCAGCGCCAGGTGAACCATACCGCCTTCGGTTTCCACATCAGACGAATAGCCCATGTGGTATTTCACGTCACCGGTACCCAGGTGTTCTTTATGCTTACCGGAGAATTCGTCGAACAGGTCCTGAGGTTTTTTCCCCAGCACGTTGATCAGCACGTTCAGACGTCCGCGGTGCGCCATACCCAGCACCACTTCGCGCGTTCCGTTTTTGCCGGCATGACGGATCATGTCTTTGAGCATAGGAACCAGCGCATCGCCACCTTCGAGAGAGAAACGTTTTGCACCCGGGAATTTAGCACCCAGATAACGTTCCAGACCTTCAGCTGCGGTCAGTTCTTTCAGGAAGGTTTTCTTTTCATCATTGGTGAAATTCGCACGACCCGCCACGGATTCGATACGCTGTTGGATCCAGCGTTTCTCTTCGGTGTTGGTGATGTGCATGTATTCCGCACCAATGGATCCGCAATAGGTTTGCTTCAGGGCTTTATACAGCTCGCCGAGCTGCATGGTTTCCTTGCCAATGGCAAATGAACCGACGTTGAAGGTCTCCTGGAAATCAGCTTCTGTCAGATGATGGAACGCAGGATCCAGATCAGGTACATCGTCCAGTTTCCACAGGCCGAGGGGATCAAGGTTCGCGTTCTGATGGCCACGGAAGCGGAAGGCGTTGATTAACTGCAGCACCTTGACTTGCTTGGCATCCGTTTCCGGATCGCTGATGGAGGAGTTATAACGTGACGCGTCTTTCGCCAGGCGGCGGAAGTAGTCTCGTGTTTGAGAATGGAGTTGCTCTGGTTTCACACCCACTGTTGGTAGCTGTTTAAAAATCGAACGCCAGCTATCGTCAACGGAACCAGGATCGGTTAAGTAGTCTTCATAGAGTTGTTCTATGTAAGACTGGTTCGCACCCGCCAGATAGGAGGAATCCAGCCAGGCCTTCATTGCGCCGTTCTGCATCGTGATCCCTTAAGCTTTGAAGCTTTAGTTTTCGCCGTGGTTAATAATATTGACCGTGATACACCGCGGTAAAACGGTTTTCCTTACTAAAACAGTTCGCTGGTTGAGCGTTTGGCTCTTCAAGGAACCTTCAAAAATCATCCATCTGGCTGAGTGATTTTTGAAGTTGCCCTGCTTTTTCTTCCCGACTCTTTACTGCCCTTTTATCCCCCTGTTTTTCACCCGGCTATCTTACTCCAGTCAGGCGCAACTTTGTTGCACTTGTTGCTACTTTGTTATTAAAAAATTACTTATTTGCTATCGTCGCCTCAGTTACCGCATTTGTAACTAAAGAAAGTGCAAAACCGGTGGTAACTAAATAACAGCGGGAACCTGAGTTCCCGCTGATTGCGTTACCTAAACCACTCAGGCACCACGCTGCAGAAGCATGGATTTGATATGGCCAATCGCCTTGGTCGGGTTCAGCCCTTTCGGACACACACTCACACAGTTCATGATGCTGTGGCAGCGGAATACGCTGAAAGCATCGTTCAGATCGTCGAGGCGCGATTGTGTTTCGGTATCGCGGCTGTCGATCAGGAAGCGGTAAGCGGCCAGAAGGCCTGCCGGACCGACAAATTTGTCCGGATTCCACCAGAACGAAGGACAAGATGTTGAGCAGCAGGCGCAGAGAATACATTCGTACAATCCGTCCAGCTTTTCACGGTCATCCGGCATCTGTAAATGTTCACGCGCCGGAGGATTCTTCCCATCATTCAACAGGTAAGGCTTAATCTTCTCATACTGCTTATAGAATTGTCCCATGTCCACAACAAGGTCGCGCACAACAGGCAAACCTGGTAACGGACGGATAACAATTTTCTTGCTGCCGTTACGCAACGTCGATACCGGCGTGATACACGCCAGACCGTTTTTACCGTTCATGTTCACGCCATCTGACCCGCAAACACCTTCACGGCATGAGCGGCGGAAAGCCAGCGTCGGATCCTGTTCTTTCAGCAAAATCAGCGCGTCGAGCAACATCATGTCGCGCCCTTCTTTCGCTTCCAGCACGTAATCCTTCATGTACGGAACGTCATCGACGTCCGGGTTGTAGCGATAAATCGAAAATTCAATTTTCATAATCTGTCTCCGCTCCGCCCTAGTAAGTACGCGCTTTCGGCGGGAACGCCGCGCGAAGCTTAGGCTGCATGTTCACCTCACGGCGGGTCATGCTTTCTGTTTCCGGCTGATACAGCGTATGGCACAACCAGTTCGCATCATCACGCTCAGGGAAGTCGAAGCGGCTGTGTGCGCCACGGCTTTCTGTTCGGTAGTTTGCGGAGACGGCAGTAGAGAACGCAGTTTCCATCAGGTTATCCAGCTCCAGACACTCGACGCGCTGGGTGTTGAATTCTGAGGAGGTATCATCCAGACGCGCTGATTTCAGACGCTCGCGGATCACTTTCAGCTCTTCCAGACCTTTTGCCATCGCATCACCTTCACGGAAGACCGAGAAGTTGTTCTGCATGCACGATTGCAGGTCTTTACGGATTGCCACCGGATCTTCACCTGAACGGGTGTTATTCCAGCGGTTCAGACGTTCCAGAGACACATCGATATCATCCTGAGACGCATCGCGGCTGTCGCCCTGCTCGGCAATGGATTCCTGCAGATGCATACCCGCTGCACGACCAAACACCACCAGATCCAGCAGTGAGTTACCACCAAGGCGGTTAGCGCCGTGAACCGATACGCAGGCGATTTCGCCGACCGCGAACAGCCCCGGGATCACTTCATCCTGACCCTGCGCGTTCACACGCAGCGCCTGACCGGTCACTTTGGTCGGAATACCGCCCATCATGTAATGGCAGGTTGGGATAACAGGAATTGGCTCTTTCACCGGATCGACGTGTGCGAAGGTACGCGACAGTTCGAGAATACCCGGCAGGCGGGATTCCAGAACGTCTTTACCCAGATGATCAAGTTTCAGTTTGGCGTGCGGGCCCCACGGACCTTCACAGCCACGGCCTTCACGGATTTCGATCATGATGGAACGCGCCACCACGTCACGACCCGCCAGGTCTTTCGCATTCGGCGCATAACGTTCCATGAAACGCTCGCCGTCTTTATTAAGCAGATAACCGCCTTCACCACGACAGCCTTCTGTTACCAGAACCCCTGCACCGGCAATACCGGTCGGGTGGAACTGCCACATTTCCATATCCTGAACCGGCACGCCTGCACGCAGCGCCATGCCGACACCGTCACCGGTATTAATGTGGGCGTTGGTGGTGGACTGATAAATACGGCCTGCACCGCCGGTGGCCAGCACGGTAGCTTTAGCTTTGAAGTACACCACTTCACCGGTTTCGATACAGATAGCCGTACAGCCGACGATGGCGCCGTCCTGGTTTTTCACTAAATCCAGTGAATACCATTCGGAGAAAATCGTGGTGCCGTTCTTCAGGTTTTGCTGATACAGCGTGTGCAGCAAGGCGTGACCGGTACGGTCAGCGGCTGCCGCAGTACGTGCCGCCTGCTCACCGCCGAAGTTCTTCGACTGGCCGCCAAACGGACGCTGATAAATACGACCGTCTTCAAGACGGGAGAAAGGCAGCCCCATGTGTTCCAGTTCCAGAATCGCTTCCGGGCCGGTTTTACACATATATTCAATGGCGTCCTGGTCACCGATATAGTCGGAACCTTTTACGGTGTCGTACATGTGCCATTCCCAGTCATCCTCATGGGTGTTACCCAGCGCGACGGTGATACCGCCCTGCGCTGACACCGTATGGGAGCGGGTCGGGAAGACTTTTGAAATCAGGGCGCAGGACAGCCCCATTTGTGAAATTTGTAACGCGGCACGCATACCGGCGCCACCTGCACCGATAACGACAGCATCAAACTCTCTGACTGGCAGATTCATTTACTACGCTCCCCAAACAACAATTGTTCCGTAAAGTAGGTAAACCACTAATGTCACGACAATGGCCAGTTGCAGCACAAGCCGGACAGCTACCGGTTTCACATAGTCCGTTAACACCTGCCACATGCCGATCCACGCGTGGATCAGAATCGACAGCAGCGCCAGCAGTGTGAATACTTTGGTGATGGAGGAAGAGAAGAAGCCATGCCAGACATCAAATGTCAGTTCCTGAGCCAGAACCACGAAGCCCAGAATATAGAGGATGTACAGGGTGAGGATAATTGCGGAAGCACGCAGTAACAGCCAGTCGTGCACACCATTGCGCCCTAACGCAGAAACGTTGCTTACCATACGAGGACTCCAGCCAGAATTGACAGCACGACGGTCAGACCGATTGCCACCTGGGCAGAACGGGTACCGGCAGCCAAACTCTCTTCGATATAGCCAAAATCCATCAGCAAATGGCGGATGCCACCGCAAACGTGATAGGCCAGCGCAGTGAGTATTCCCCAAAAGATGAATTTGACGAAGAAGCTATTCATGATGGCGGCAGCATGTGCAAACCCTTCAGGAGAAGAGAGAGACAGGCCTAACAGCCAGAGGAGGATACCGACGGCGACGAAGGTAATTACGCCAGAGACTCGGTGTAAGATGGACGCTATCGCAGTAACAGGAAACCGGATCGTTTGCAGATCCAGATTGACAGGTCTTTGTTTTTTCACGGTTTTGCCCACACAGCTCTTATTATTTTACTTCCTCCGGGCCCGGAGCAGTATGTCAGACAGCATCCTTTCCTTCGTTCTTGTCGCTGTGGGTGCGTTGGCTGCGTGCGCTCACCCTAATCACTGACCTATGTCAGCTCATAGGGATTCGGTTGCTTGCCGTCTTCCCACAACACCAATAACTTTGGAAAGCTGAGCTAAAAGCTCATCAGTTTTCGCGCTCAAAGGACGACATCCAGTGTGCTTAAAAGGCGCGATAAACGTATTTTCGTAGCCGTAACGTAAAGGGCGAAGAAAATGATGCTGGGTGCTCCTACTTCGGATTGTCCGGAGACCTTGTAGGAGTATAGGTTGATCACATTCTTATTACAATTGCCCTACAAATGCTTTATTCACATTTCTCTGAAACAGTGAGTTAGCTCTCACTTTTCATAAAAGACACAAAATAAATTATCTGGTTTGACAATTGATCAACATTTCCATTACAAATGAGCTATCTCTATAGGACTGTGATACTGAGCACATACCGGCTTTCGCCTGATGCACCAGGAAGGTGAAAGTTTCTGAAGAATCAGTGGATCACACAATCGCAAATACGGGTCTTCCCTGATGGCTCAAGTTATGCAAAAGTGGTGATTGTGTAAATCCTCATGCTTCTCACAGGTACTGAGTGACAGAACAGTAATGATTTACCGAATCTTTAACAACGATGAAACGCCGCTTGTTTGTCACAGAGCAGTCTGAGACTGCAATTCGACTCAGCTCTACGTTCCCTTTTTCATTCGATCGAAGAGCTAAGGCTGACAATAATAATGACCTTACAAGGCGTCGCTTCCAGGCATTTCTGTTGTTAGGGATTTTTAAAAATAAGGCGCTAAGGAGACTGTAAATGGCTGATAAGAAAGCGACACTTACCCTACAAGGTCACGACCCGATCGAACTAAACGTGCTATCCGGCACACTGGGCCAGGATGAAATTGATATCCGCCCGTTAGGCGCGAAAGGTTTTTTCACCTATGACCCCGGTTTTACGTCTACCGCATCTTGCGAATCTAAAATCACCTTTATCGACGGTGACGAAGGGATCCTGTTACATCGCGGCTTCCCGATTGATCAACTGGCGCAAGAATCTACTTTCCTGGAAGTGAGTTATCTGCTGCTCAACGGCGAAACCCCGACGCCAGAACAGTATGAAGAATTCAAAACCAATGTGACCCGTCACACGATGGTTCACGAGCAAATCACCCGCCTGTTCCACGGTTTCCGTCGTGACTCTCACCCGATGGCTGTGCTGTGTGGTGTGACCGGCGCACTGGCGGCGTTTTATCACGACTCGATTGACGTCGAAAATGAACGTCACCGTGAAATCGCCGCTTACCGCCTGCTGTCCAAAATGCCGACCGTGGCAGCCATGTGTTACAAATATTCCATCGGCCAGCCGTTTGTATATCCGCGCAACGACCTGTCGTATGCCGGTAACTTCCTGCACATGATGTTCTCCACGCCGTGCGAAGAATACAAAGTGAACCCGATTCTGGAACGCGCCATGGATCGTATTCTGATCCTGCACGCTGACCACGAACAAAACGCCTCGACGTCTACCGTGCGTACCGCCGGTTCTTCAGGCGCTAACCCGTTTGCCTGTATCGCTGCGGGCATCGCATCCCTGTGGGGACCGGCTCACGGTGGCGCCAACGAAGCTGCGCTGAAAATGCTGGAAGAGATCAGCAGCGTTGATCACATTCCGGAATTCGTTAAGCGTGCGAAAGACAAAAATGATTCCTTCCGCCTGATGGGCTTCGGTCACCGTGTTTACAAAAACTATGACCCGCGCGCTACCGTAATGCGTGAAACCTGTCATGAAGTGCTGAAAGAGCTGGATCTGAAAGACAACCTGCTGGAAGTGGCGATGGAACTTGAGCACATTGCGCTCAACGACCCGTACTTCATCGAGAAGAAACTGTACCCGAACGTCGATTTCTACTCCGGCATCATTCTGAAAGCGATGGGTATTCCGTCTTCCATGTTTACCGTTATCTTCGCGATGGCGCGTACTGTTGGCTGGATTGCTCACTGGAGTGAAATGCATCAGGAAGGCATTAAAATCGCCCGTCCTCGTCAGCTGTATACCGGTTACGACAAGCGCGATTTCCATTCTCAGCTGAAAAAATAATTCTCCTCTAATATATAAGGCCGATGAATAACTCATCGGCTTTTTTATTTGTTAATTCACATGACAACTTAATTATATATTAAGATTTTTGAAAAAATATAAAAAGCAATACCAATGTTTGACGATTATCCCTCTGTGATATACCATCCCCCGAAATTCACTGGGCTACAAAAGCCATAGTCACCAGTAACACGATTCATTGCAATCCGGTAATTAAAAGAACGGATAAATGAAACATGTAATATAAACATGCCATTATTAAACCAAGGACATTCTGACATGGAAGAATATCGGAACGGCTCACGATCGTTTAAAAGAACATTATTATCTACAGCAATACTAAGTCTCTTACTCCCTTCTTTCACAACTTTGGCAACAGCGACATATTCTGGTGGTGAGTACAATTTCTCTAGCATAGAATCTTCTTCCACACCAGGTAATGACGGCATTGCCTATATTATTACCGACGCTGGCACAACAGTCACAGTTGCAGGAGAAATGACTCCCCCTGGTTACCTCGAGCCTATTCCTCTAGAATCGATAGTCTCCACGACCGGCAACGAAGCCTATGCCTTCAATATTATTAATGAAGGCAAACTGGTACTTAATTATGCTGACGTCAGCACAACAAATTCCAGTAAAACATTTAACATCACTACCGGTGCTTCGGCTGAAATTAATAATGCCGATATAATTTCAGGCAAACAGGATAGCAGTGTTATTTATGTCTCCGATAAAGGATCGGCTTTAACTGGCAATGATATTCGTATCACCAGTGATGCAGCTCAGGCCCGGGGAATTAATATCCGCTCAGGTGCGTCAGCTGATCTGAGCAATATTGACATTACCTTAACCAATGGCCGAAACGCGATCACCGTATCGGACTCAACCGCGATCATTGAAAACCTCACCATTAGTCAAAATTCTGAAAGTACTCAATCAGCTGTTTATGTATCAGGTTCGAGCGACACCAAGAAAGCCACCGCTGAGATAATAAACGGCAACGTCGAAATGACCGGTACTGGCGATATTATGGTGAATACAAACATTTACAGCGATGTCACGCTCAATGGCGGGACATATAAAGCGGTAGGTGATAATAACACCGGATTTTTTACAGCGACTAAAGGCGCGAAATTAATCGCCAATGACCTTACACTCATCACCGATGGCACGCACTCCAATGCGGTGGATGCACGGGGGGAGACAGAATTAAATAACGTCAGTATCACGACTCTGGGTAATCAGTCTTACGCTCTCTATGTCGATTCCAATGAAGCGACAAACGCGGGATTACCGCCCGTCATGCTGACTGCCAAAGATATGAAGATCAACACCACAGGGGCCAGTTCAGCCGCTGTTGTCGCTGCCCGCGCAGGGATTATGGATCTTGATGGCGCGGAGATCACAACTCAGGGATCAAACAGTAATCTGCTGGTAGCAATGAATGATTCCACCCTTGATGCCAATGCAGTCAAGGGAATGTCGACTGGCCAAGCTGCTTCCGCTATCCGTTCCTACGCCAACAGCCAGATGACCATCAGCAATAGCGAATTATCAGCCACCGGTGCATTAGCAAATGGCATCTATACGCAGGGTTTTGATGCAGACCATCAGGCCGTCATAACGCTGGATAACAGCCTTGTCAGCAGCGCCACCAGCGAGGGAATACTGGCTGCAGGTGCCAATACCCGGATTAACGTGAACAACGGATCAACCGTGCAAAGCGGAAACGGTATTCTGCTGAAAGCTGAAAGTTTCACAGATACTGATACGGGCGTGACCGTGCAAAGTCAGGTGAACTTATCCGCCAGTAACTCGCATATGGAAGGCGAAATCATTGTCGATACCGGCAGTATTGTGGATGTCTATCTTAACAGCGGCTCTGAATGGCAAGGCACTACCGCAAATACCAACAGCGTCAATATCGATGATTCCAGCCTGTGGACACTGACGGGTGATTCGACGATTTCGCAGATGAACTCAAGCGGCACCACACACTTCACTCACAGCGGCAATGAATATTCAGAGCTGACAGTGAATGGCAATATGACCGGTGACGGCGTTTATAGCATTAATACCTACCTTGATGACAGTAATTCGCCGACAGATAAGATCCACGTAACGGGCGACATTACCGGTCAAAATACCCTGTTTGTCACCAGCACTGGCGGCAACGGTAATAATACGCTGGGTAACGGGATTGAAGTGGTTACCGTGGATGGAACGAATACGCAGGGAACCGATGCTTTCACGCTGGGGAATTCTGTTTCTGCCGGCGCTTTCAACTACGGTCTGCGTAAAGGCGATATCACCACCGGTGAGGGCGAAAACTGGTATCTGAGCAATTGCGCCAGTTACGATTGTTCAACGCCTATCCCGGATCCAGATCCTATTCCGGACCCAACGCCAGATGATAATCCGGACGACAATCCTGATGATATTCCTGATGATATTCCTGACGATATCCCGGATGACAATCCTGATGTCAATCCAATCCCGACGCCATCCGATGACACTCAGCCATGGCGTGAGGAAGTGCCGGGATACATCGCGGCGCCAGTGCTGAATATGCAGTATGGCTTTGATGTGATCGGGACTTACCATCAGCGTACCGGCGGTGATGTGCTGCATAAAGACGGAGCCTGGGGTCGGATTGTCGGTACTCACACTGAGAATGACGCTGGTCGTTACAGCTTTGACACCGATACCTGGTATGCACAGTTGGGTATGGATCTGATGTGGGATAAAAACGAAGAAAATACCGAACGCAGTGCCGGTATTATCGTGACACTCGGACGTCAGAATACTGATGCGCAAGACAGCCTTCGCAGCAATAACCCGATGTATTCCGTACAAACCGGCAGTTTAGACAGCGACATCTACAGCATTGGTGGTTATTACACGCTGAAAGCGCAAGATGGCGGATACATTGACGCGGTGGGCATGGGCAGCTGGTATAAAAACAGTTATGACAGCACACATGATGCCGATCAGGACGGTTATGGCGTCGCGTTATCAGTAGAAGCTGGCAAGCCATTTACCCTGCATGAAAATCTGAAAATTGAACCACAGGCGCAGGTGATCTATCAGTATCTTAATCTGGAAGATTTCAACGATGACATCAGCCATGTCTCCGGCGTATCAACCAGTAACGCGCAGGCACGCGGCGGTGTGCGGCTGTTCCTGGATAATCCGACCTGGACGCCTTATCTGACGCTGGATGCTGTCACCACTATCGGCGATGAACCAGATGTACAAATCGCGGATCAGCGACTGAAAGCAGAATTCAGCGATAGCTGGTGGCAGACAGGCGCAGGTCTGGCGGGCAAACTCAGTGAAAACACCACGATTTATACTGACGTCCGCTACCAGAAAGGCTTTGATTCAGATCTGGAAGGCTACAGCGGCAATCTGGGTATCAAAGTGAATTTCTGATCCTTATTGGACTGAGCAAGGGCACTCCGGTGCCCTTTTTTATCACTCATACCTGACACACCGGACACCAGAAAAACGGTCGCGATGACACGCTGGTTTTCGCGATCGGATCACCGCAGCGCTCACAAGGCATACCCGTGCGGCCAAACACCTTGAAGCGAAACAGCGCGCCGTGATGCACATTTTCATCCATCGTGCCGCGTGTAGCATAAGATAACCGCGCAACAGACAAACAGGCATCCGCCAGCGCATCCAGTTCCGCTTCGTTCAGTTCTTTCGGTTTATGATCTGGCAATAGTTTCGCCAGCCAGAGAATTTCCGCCCGCAGATAGTTACCCAGCCCGGCCAGAAAAGCCTGATCCAGCAACATTCCGCCTAACTGCCGGTTGCAGAATTTAGGTGAAAGTAACCGCTCACGTACCTGTGCAACCGTCAATGTCTCATCCAGCACATCGGGGCCGATACGTTGCAGGAACGGATGATTCTCGATTTCCGCCGTATCGTAAATACTGATTTCCGACGCGCTGTACAGCAGGATCGCCGCGCCGGTGGTCTGCAATTTTACCCGCAGCGAGCGTTTGGTTTCTTTCGCCACTTCACCGGCATTCACCACCCGCCAGACACCATAGAGCTGATTGTGGCTGTAGAGCGTCAGTCCGTTAGAAAAGTGCGTCAGCAGCGCTTTGCCACGCGTTTCAATCGAGGTGATTTTCGTTCCGCGCAGTGCAGACTGATATGGTTTTAATGAGGGAAACGCAAACCACGCTTCCGTAAGCGGTTTATTGACCACCGCTTCTGCCAGTAAATCGGCAGCGCGGCGGATTTCAGGACCTTCTGGCATCAGTGAGTCGCACCCTCAGCAATTTTCAAATCTTGTTCCGTGTGCAGCGCGATAGCGATAGTCAGCTCAAGGGCGTTCAGGACAGTGTGTACTGACATACTCGGCGCGCCAGGATGCTTCGCCGCCTGTTCCGGCAGATAAGGAATATGGATAAAACCGCCCTTCACCACCTTGCATGACGGCTGGGCCAGCCGGTGCATCAGCCCGTACATCACGTGATTACAGACATAGGTACCGGCGGTTTGTGATACGCACGCCGGAATACCAGATTCGCGTAATCCGCTGACAATCGTTTTGATCGGCAGTGAGGAAAAATAGGCCGCAGGTCCGTCGGCGACAATGGTTTCGTCCACCGGCTGATTGCCTTCGTTATCAGGAATACGCGCATCATCGACGTTGATCGCCACACGTTCGAGACTGAAATCGACGCGCCCGCCCGCCTGTCCGACGCAAATCACCATTTCCGGCAGGATTTCATCAATTGCTGCATTCAGCGCATCAATGGCTTTACCGAACACACACGGCAACTGACGCACCACAATCTGCGCGCCGGATAACTCCAGATCGCCGAGTTGTTTGACCACTTCCCATGACGGATTCACACGCTCGCCGCCAAAAGGCTCAAAACCGGTTACCAGAACTTTACGCATTGATATTCCCTAAGATCAGCCCGCGCTGATCTGAATGTTTTGCTCACCAAACGCTTCCCGCAACCGGCGGGCGAAAGTCAGTGCGTGCTCACCGTCGCCGTGAAGGCAGACAGTATCGGCGCTGACCGGCACCCAGAGGCCTTCGCGGCTGAGAACTTTGCCTTGTTGCACCATCGCCAGCGTCTGGACCAGCGCCAGTTCGTCGCTTTCAATCATGGCATCCGGCTGACTGCGCGGCACCAGCGTGCCGTCACTTTGATACCGGCGGTCAGCAAATACTTCCTGACGCGTTTGCAGCCCGAGCCGCTCACCCGCGCGGATCAATTCACTGCCCGCCAGTCCGACCAGACGCAGCCCCGGGTTGATGGTATGCACCGCACGGGCAATCGCATCAGCCAGAATAGCGTCGGTCGCAGCCTGATTGTAAAGCATGCCGTGCGGCTTCACGTGAACCATTTCCCCGCCTTCCGCACGGGTGATGGCGGCCAGTGCGCCGAGCTGATACACCACCTGTGCGTACACCGTTTCAGGAGGCAACCGCATCGCAGTACGGCCAAAGTTTTCCCGGTCGGGAAACGAGGGATGTGCGCCAATCGCCACGCCGTATTTCAGCGCCCAGCGTACAGACTGACGCATGGTCTGCGCGTCACCGGCATGGAATCCGCAGGCAATATTGGCGGAGCTGACCAGTTGCAACAGTGCCTCATCGTTGGCACAGCCTTCGCCTAAATCCGCGTTGAGATCAACGACCATGCAGCCCCCGTTTTACCTGCTCAATAAACAGCGATTGCTCACGCAGCGCTTTCTGCGCCTCTTCTGGCGTACATTTCACAAAGTGAACGGGTTCGCCAAGGCGGATTTGCGCCAGATTGTATAAATCGGCTTCGATGACACAGGCGATACGCGGATAACCGCCGGTAGTCTGGGCATCGGCCATCAGCACAATCGGTTGTCCGCCGTGCGGCACCTGTACCACGCCCGGTAACAAGCCGTGCGACAACATTTCGCGGTCAGTTTCGCGCTTCAGGACATGCCCGTGCAGACGATAGCCCATACGGTTACTTTGCGGACTAAGCTGCCAGGAAGCTCGCCAGAATTCTTCACGCGACTGCGCGCTGAATTCCTGATATTCCGGTCCCGGCAAGGCACGGATGCGGTTGCCGAAGAGCAACTGTTTAATGCCGCCGGAATGCTTCGGCTGCTGGTATGAGTCGCCGGTGGGAAGCTGATCGCCATCCTGCAACTGACGCCCCTGAAAACCGCCAAACCTGGCTTTCAGATCCGTACTGCGCGACCCCATGACTTGCGGCACATCAATCCCGCCGGAAATTGCCAGATAACTGCGCATACCGCGCGTCGGCATTTTCATCGTCAGAATCTGTCCCGGCTTCACCGGATAATTCCAGCCGGTCCAGAGATCTTTGCCATCGAGTTGCGCGTGACAGCCCGCGCCGGTCAGCGCAATCCATCCTTCACGGTGAAACTCTGCGCTGAACTGACCGAGCGTGATTTCCAGACCGGCAGCATTCTCTTCATTGCCGACCAGCAGATTAGCAATCCGCAACGCCGGTGCATCCAGCGCACCGGACTGGCTGACGCCCTGCTGGCGATAACCGTTACGGCCTAAATCCTGCACGGTGGTCAACATCCCTGCGCGTAAAACCTTCAGCATACGCCCTCCTTTTGTGGCACGAAGCGCACGCTGTCACCCGGCAGGAGTAATGTCGGAATTTCGCGCAGCGGATCAAACATTGCCAGCGACGTTTGCCCGATCAACTGCCAGCCGCCCGGCGTGGCCAGCGGATAAATACCCGTCTGGCTGCCGCCGATACCGACCGAACCTGCGGGTACAGAAAGACGCGGTTCACCATGACGCGGTGTGCTCAGTTTCTCCGGCATGCCGCCCAGATAAGGGAAGCCGGGCTGGAAACCGAGGAAGAAGACGGTGTAATCAATGCCACTGTGGCATTCGACCACCTGACGCGGCGTCATACCGGTATGCTGCGCCACATGCTCTAAATCCGGGCCCTGCGTGCCGCCGTAAATCACCGGAATTTCAATCAGCCGTGATGCCGGCTCAATCGCTTCACTCTCTTCCCACCAGGTTTGCAGGCGTTCAATCGCATCCAGCGCCGAACTTTGCGCGTCGGTGAGTAACACCGTCAGATTATTCATACCGGGTATGACTTCGCGGACACCGGGATAGGTCGCCCGATCCTGTAAACGCTGAGCCAGTCCCCAGATACGCTGCTGGCTCGCCAGCGAAACCGGAGGTTCCAGTTCCAGCACTACCGCGCGTTCACCCAGCAGGTAACATCGTGCTCGTTGCACTCAGGCACTCCTCAAAGAAAGGTTGTGGATCATCAGGTTATTTACTAAATCAATAGTGTGTGATTTGTTATCAGTTATGCGTGAAATCGAGTGGTGATGTCAACTCATCTGCCCTTTTGCACGGGACACTGAGGTTTCGCCCGCCGTCCGCAACTGGTACTCTCATAAAAGTTGCTGTTTTTTTAGCGTTTGGATAACGCCTTCGTTACACAATAGGGATGGCCTGTGAGAAAACCGTTAGCACTCTTCTTTCCGCTGTACACCACGACATTACTGATGCTGCTGGGCTCCGGCCTGCTGACTACCTACATTTCCCTGCGTTTGTCCGCTGTCCACGTCAGCGGCGCGATGATCGGGGCAATCATTGCGGCCAACTACATCGGGCTGGTGATCGGCGGTAAAGTCGGCCACATTCTGATTGCCCGCGTCGGGCACATTCGCGCATACGTTTCCTGTTCCGGCATCATTACCGCCGCCGTGCTAGGTCATGGCCTGACCGATATTATCCCGATCTGGGTGGTGCTGCGCCTGATCATCGGCTTGTGCATGATGGTGCAATATATGGTGCTGGAAAGCTGGCTTAACGACCAGGCCGAATCCAGTCAGCGCGGCGTGGTATTCGGCTTTTATATGGTGGCATCTTATCTCGGGATGGCACTTGGTCAGGTGGTGCTGATGCTCAACAGCGATTTAGGCGTCAGTACGCTCATCGTTATCGCGCTGTGTTTCGCCCTGTGTCTGGTGCCGATTGCCCTGACGACGCGCACCAACGTCGGACATATGTCTCCGGCGCCGATGGAGCTGAAATTCTTTATCGGCGCGATCCCAAAAGTGCTGGCTATCACGTTGCTGATTGGTATGGTCGTCGGGTCGTTCTACGGGCTGGCGCCGATTTACACCAGCCAGCAATCGCTGAGCACACAACAAACCGGTCTGTTTATGGCGCTGGCGATTTTCGCCGGATTACTGGCGCAGTTCCCGCTGAGCTGGCTGTCGGATCGGTATAACCGCAACATGCTGATGCGCATTAACGCGATTCTGCTGGCCGTGGCGGCATTGCCGCTGGCGCTGCTCACGCATATCTCCTTCCCGCTGCTGCTTGGCATCGGTTTTATCGTCAGCCTGATGCAGTTCACGTTGTACCCGCTGGTCGTCGCGCTGGCCAATGACATGATCGAGCCGGAACGCCGTGTTTCGCTGTCCGCCTGTCTGCTGATGGCGTTCGGCGTCGGTGCCTGTATCGGTCCGCTGGCGGTCGGCGCGCTGATCGAGCCACTGGGTGGCAATATTTTGTACGCATTTTTTGCGATTTGCGGCGGCGGCATTGTGGCGCTGAGCCGGACATCGAAAAAAGAAGAAGAGACGCAGATGGCGGTCGATGCACCGGTTCCGCACATCGCCATGCCGGACAGCCTGAGCAGTTCCCCGCTTTCTCCTGCACTGAATCCGGCCTTTGATGAGCAGATGATTCAGGACACCATGCCCGCGCCGGAAAATGTGGTTGAACCGCTGGTTGAGGAAAGCGAAGCCGCAGAGCAAGAAGAGGAAGAAGAGGAAAGTAAGTATCCACCGCAGGGCGCAGACCCCGAAGTGGATACCGGATTACAGCGGGCGTTTACCCTGCTGGAAGACAGCGTTCCTGAAGAGACAACTGATAAAACGATACATAAGTAAGGGGCGTAATCGTTGCAGGCAGTTTGGATTCGGCCAGCGCGCAGGGACAGGAGCGTACAATGAGTACGTGACTGTCACGAGCACTGCCCGGATTCAGAATGGCAAATAAGATAGCCCTAGGCAGGGTTATCAATGTCGATAAACATGACGTCCAGCCCATGTTCCGCTGCCAGCCATTCGCCCAGCGCCTTCACGCCATAACGTTCTGTGGCGTGATGGCCGGCGGCGTAGAAATGCAGCCCCATTTCGCGGGCAATATGTATCGTCTGTTCGGACACTTCGCCGCTGATAAAGGCATCGACGCCATATTCCGCCGCTTTCTGAATGTAGCCCTGACCGCCACCGGAACACCACGCCACACGGCGGATTTCAGCCGGTGCATTCTGTGAACTGTGAAGGACGTTGCGATCCAGCGTCACTTCGATGCGCTGTCGAAACTCTTCACCGGTCAGCGGTTTTTCCAGCTCGCCCCACGGCAACAACACGGCAATTTCGCCCTGCACGTTAATTCCGAACAGCTTTGCCAGTTGCGCGTTATTGCCCAGTTCAGGATGGCCGTCAAGCGGCAGATGATAGGCGTACATGTTGGTGTCAGTCGCCAGCAACGTCTTGAGACGGTTGCGTTTCATGCCACGAATTTCAGCCGGTTCGTCTTTCCAGAAGTAACCGTGATGCACCAGCACCGCATCGGCTTCCACCGCAATCGCGGCATCCAGCAAATCTTGCGACGCCGTCACACCGGTCACCACGCGTTGTACTTCGCGACGGCCTTCAACCTGTAATCCGTTCGGCGCGTAATCTTTGTAGTTGCTGATGTCCAGTTTCTGATTAATCAGGCGTTCAAGCTGGAGATTATTCATGGCGTTTCTCGTTATTAAATGAATGGTCTATTTGACCTCTAATTTATCACCCTGCGCCATTCTGACAAACTTCACGCCAAATTTATTGCCTTTCTCCAGCTGTGCCATGATCTCTTTTTCAGGATCCGCACCCGCTTTCAGGCCCGGTTTGACGTGGCTGATGATCACCGTCAGATCTTTCAGCGAACCCTCGCCCCCAGCGTATTGCTGCAAAATCCCCAGTTCTTTGAGCAACCAGTCCGGTGTCAGGTGCCCGAACAGTTTGCTGTCAGGCACACCATCAGGATAAGAGGTCTCGATGATGATGCCTTTCAGCCGTTTGGCTTTCACCTCATCACCCAGCACGCGCCAGACGGTATCCAGGTTCTTCGATTTTTCGACTTCATCCGGGCCGGTATCGCCGAAGAAGGCAAACGACTCTTTATTGCGGCTCACCAGAATCATGCTCGATGGTGTGCCGCCATGGCTGAGCGGATAAATATTGCCATCCAGTCCGGTCAGCCCGAGAGAAAAACGTTGCGCCGGACGCTGCTGATTCAGGCGATAAGTGCCGATGCGCAAACCGCTGCCGGAGTCGGTGAAGTTAGGCCAGACGCGGCCATTGAAATAATGCTGGCGCAGCGTACCGATGGTATCCGCCGTGCCGTAAATCGGTTTTTTGCTGTCTTCCGGGGAGCTGATAATCAACCCCGCAAGATGGTCGAGATGACCGTGACTAATAAAGTATCCGCCAATCAGATTGCGGAAAACCGCGCCCTGCGGGGTCAGCGGCGCGGCATTTTCAGCGGTCACCTGCGGAAAACTGCCCTTATCCAGCGCCTTGCGGATGCCCGGCAAAACAGAACCGGCATCCAGCCCGAGATAGAGTTTTTGATCATCACTTCTGATCAGGTACGAGGTGAGATTGCCTTCTTCGACGCCGCCGTTCACGCCCAGCGCCACCACATCAAATCCTGCGGTGGCCTGTCCCGCCCAGCATGCCAGCATCAGCGCCAGCAGGTACTTTTTCATCACATCGCTCCTTGTCGTGGTGAGAGTAAGGTCAGTCAGACCGGTTTTTTGCCGCCTCAAATGCCGCGAGCGTATCTTTTCTCGCCCGCGCATGATCAATAACCGGCAGCGGGTAGTCTAGCACGCGATGTTGTTTTTCCGCCCAGCGATGGGGTTGATGAATGTCTCTTTCTGGTACATCCGCCAGTTCAGGCACCCAGGCTTTGATAAAGCGTCCTGCTTTGTCAAAACGTTCACCCTGCGTGGTCGGGTTGAAAATACGGAAATACGGTGCAGCGTCGGTGCCCGTAGAAGCGCCCCACTGCCAGCCGCCATTGTTGGCGGCCAGATCGCCGTCGAGCAGTTGCGACATGAAATAACGCTCGCCTTCGCGCCAGTTGATCAGCAAATCTTTCACCAGAAAACTGGCGACAATCATACGCAGGCGGTTGTGCATCCAGCCTGTTGAATTCAGCTGACGCATTGCCGCATCCACAATCGGATAACCGGTTTTACCGTCTTTCCACGCCTGTAACTCTTCCGGTGCATGACGCCAGCGTACATTGTCGGTCCATTCCACGAATGGCTGATGCTTACAAAGCTTAGGCCAGGCAACAATCAGATGACGGTAAAACTCACGCCACACCAGTTCATTCAGCCAGCCGAACGCGCCGCCGTCAGTTTTCTCCAGTACATCCGGGCATTCGGTGCGCAGACGGTTAAGACACTGACGCGGCGAAAGCACGCCGATAGCCAGATAAGGCGACAGCGAACTGGTGCCATCGACCGCCGGTAGATCGCGTTGTTCGAGATAATCCTGTACCTGTTCCCGGCAGAAACTGCGCAGCTGATGACGCGCAGCTTCTTCGCCAATCGCAAAGTCGTCACCAATATCGGCCAGCGGATAATCGAAGGGCATCAGCCGGTGCATCACCACTTTTCCGGCATTTTCCCGGACTTGTGGCGCAGGCAGGGAACGGCTGTCGGACTCGGTCAGGCGGGATAAAAACGCGCGGCGAAAAGGCGTATACACCTTGTACATTTCATTATTGCCGGTCGTGACCGAACCCGGCGGCAGCAGCAAGCTGTCGTCAAACGCGTGGCAGATGACCGATTCACTGACCGCTTTTTCAACTGCCGCATCCCGCTGACGTTCATTGAATTCATACTGTTTATTGTAAAACAGTGCATCCACTTTTTCGGATTTACAGAAATCCTTCAGCCAGTCCACGCTGTCAGCAAAATCATCACACTGATGGTAATGCAGTCCGATACCGCGCTCTGCCAGTGAATGTTGCAGTGCCTGAAGATGCTGATAAATAAACATCGCCTGCCGTGGTGCCATCTCATGCTGTTTCCACTGTTCCGGCGTGGCGATAAAAAGGGCAATCACTCGCGCCTGCGGGTCTTCACAGGCAGCATGCAACGCGCGGTTATCGGTTATCCGCAGATCATTACGGAACCAGACTAAATGCGTGGTCATAACACTCCTTTTAATGTCCGTATCGAAGTTTTAGTGCTTCCGGGTAAGGCTCGAAATAACGCTGGTCAGCCAGATAAGCGTCCGGATATTCCGACATGTAATGCTTGAGCAACGTGATTGGCGCCAGCAGCGGCTGCATGCCCTGACGGTAACGGTCGATCAGTCCGGCCAGTTCCTGACGTTGTGGCGAACTCAGCTGTTTACGGAAATATCCCTGCACGTGCATCAGCACGTTGGTGTGATTGCGGCGCGTGGCCTTATGACTCAGCAGATTCATCAGCCGCAGGCGATATTCTTTAAAGTATTCTTCAAGGGAATCCCATTCGGCCATCGCGGCAACAAAGCGCCCCAGCTCGCGGTATTCCGGCTGCGAATGGGCCAGCAAAATGAGTTTATAACGGCTATGGAAAGCCATCAGTTTGCCGCGCGTCAGGCCGCTTTCCCGCAGCTGATTGAGTTCAAACAGCGTAAAAATGCGCTCGACAAAATTCTCACGTAACACCGGATCATTGAGACGCCCGTCCTCTTCTACCGGCAGCCAGGGATGCTGCTTCATCAGCTCGGGGGTATAAATCCCGACGCCGGATTTTTTGGCGTCTTTACCGTTGGCGCTGTAAACGCGCACCCGCTCCATTCCGCAGCTGGGAGATTTTGCACAAACGATATAGCCACAAAGGTGATCGAGCGGTGCAACGCGTTTTTCCGCGTAGGCCTGCATCTTCTCAGTGATATCGGTCGTTTCATCGTTACTGAAACGCATGATCACGCCGTCGTCGTGTTTAATCAGACGCAGCGCCGCGCGGGGTGCGGGTAAGCCGATGGCCATTTCCGGACAGATCGACTCAAAGCGCACATAAGGTGATAACTGCTCGACGGCAAACGCCAGGCGTTTATGACCGCCATCAAAACGCACGTTGTCGCCCAACAGACATGCACTGATGCCAACTGGAATTGTTTTCGCCATGGTCAGCTCCCGGTATTAAGAAAAAAGAGGGGTGCCTTAACTTCATCACCTGCATGTATAACCTTAGCACAAGTTATACATAAAAATAATGTTGTACAGGTTTATCGACCAGCAATAAAAAACCCCGCGGGGAAACGGGGTTTTTGGCTCCTCCCCCTGCGAAGGGGGAGGATGGGAGGGGGTTTAGCAGACCGAATAACGGTTTACGCAGACTTCAAATCGGGTGTTTGAACTTAATACCCCACCCCAACCCTCCCCTTCGCAGGGGAGGGAGCTAAATTAATAAAAATCCTGGGTCGCCATCTCAGCATGACTCAGCCACACCGGCTTATCGCTGGTTTTCATCCAGACGCGGTGTAAATAGCTGTAAAAACGAGCGCGGTCAGCGCGGAACAGCATGACGGGCAGAGCCAGCACACCGGCTGCGATAACAAAAGCGCGGCGGGCCAGTATGCGGGTCATTGTATATGGCGTGTAATCATTCATCGCGTTGCTCCTGTGAAATGTGGAAAGTTTTCGGAAACTGTAAGTTGCGAAAAATATACTGCAATTGATGAAATTTTACTACTCATCTGACCACTTAAAAGTGTAAATATTCGCCAATTTTGCCCTGACACTGTAATTGGGTTACAGAATGGTTAAATAAATACGCAATTAAAGTTTCTTTATGGTTTCATTTTTGCGAATTTTTATACTTTTTTTACACTGCGGTTATGTTTCTTTTCAGGATCTTTTCCCGCCTTTCCTTATTCTCGCCACAACATAAAAACACACCTGTGGAGGTGGATTGTGAGTGTTGGCGTAATCTGCGGCGCATTACTGGTTCTTCTGCTGCTCGGCTATCTGGTTTATGCCCTGCTGAATGCGGAGGATTTTTAAATGGCCGCAACCGGATTCTTACTGATTGCCAGTTTTATGCTGGTGCTTTTGCTGCTGGCAAAACCACTGGGTAATTTTATTGCTCAACTGATCGAAGGACAGCCCGGCGCATTTATTCAGCGCATTGAAAACGGTGTTTTACGCACGTCTGGCAGCAGCCATGCTGAAATGAACTGGTGGCAGTACGCGCTGGCGATCATGGTATTCAACATTCTGGGCATTATTGTGCTGACGGCGATGCTGATGGCACAAGGCGCGTTGCCGATGAATCCGCAGCACTTTGGCGGACTGTCATGGGATCTGGCCTTTAACACCGCGGTAAGTTTCGTCACCAACACTAACTGGCAGGCTTACAGCGGCGAAAGTACGCTGAGCTATCTCAGTCAGATGGTCGGACTGACCGTGCAAAACTTCCTTTCTGCTGCCACCGGTGTCGCCGTAGCGTTCGCTCTGATCCGCGCTTTTGCGCGTCCTTCAGCGCAGACCATCGGTAACGCCTGGACTGATTTATGGCGCATCACGCTGTATCTGCTTCTGCCGGTGTCCTTCCTGCTGGCGCTGTTTTTCGTCAGTCAGGGTGTACTGCAAAACTTCGAAGCGTATCAGCACATCACCACGCTGGAAGGCCTGCAACAAACGTTGCCGATGGGGCCGGTGGCTTCTCAGGAAGCGATCAAAATGCTCGGCACCAACGGCGGTGGCTTCTTTGGCGCTAACTCCGCGCATCCGTTTGAGAACCCGACGGCGCTGACCAACATGGTGCAGATGCTGGCAATTTTCATTATCCCTTGTGCGCTGTGCTTCGCGTTTGGCCGGGTGGTCGGCGACAACCGTCAGGGACACGCGCTGGTCTGGGCGATGTCGGTGATTTTTGTCGTCTCGGTGGTAGTGGTGATGTACGCCGAACTCAAAGGTAACCCGCACTTCACGATGCTCGGTGCGGACAGCAACTTCAATATGGAAGGTAAGGAAAGCCGCTTCGGCATTCTGGCTTCCAGCCTGTATGCGGTGGTCACCACGGCGGCATCGTGCGGTGCGGTCAACGCCATGCACGATTCCTTCACCGCGCTCGGCGGCATGGTACCGATGTGGCTTATGCAGATCGGTGAAGTGGTGTTCGGCGGCGTGGGTTCCGGCCTGTACGGCATGCTGTTGTTCGTGCTGCTGACGGTGTTTATCGCCGGGCTGATGATCGGCCGCACACCGGAATATCTCGGTAAGAAAATCGACGTTTACGACATGAAGATGACCGCACTGGCGATCCTGGTTACACCGACGCTGGTGCTGCTCGGCACCGCGCTGGCACTGGTCACCGACGCAGGTCGCGCGGGGATTTTAAACCCCGGCGCACACGGTTTCAGTGAAGTGCTGTACGCGGTGTCCTCCGCCGCTAACAACAACGGCAGCGCGTTTGCCGGACTGAGTGTTAACACACCGTTCTACAACCTGTTGCTGGCAGCGTGCATGTTCTTTGGCCGCTTCGGGGTGATCATTCCGGTGCTGGCGATTGCCGGTTCACTGGTGGCGAAAAAGCGCCAGCAGGCAGGCAACGGCACCCTGCCGACGTCCGGCCCGCTGTTTATCGGCCTGCTGGTCGGCACCGTGTTGTTAGTCGGCGCGCTGACCTTTATTCCGGCACTGGCGCTGGGACCGGTCGCGGAACATTTGCAGGTCTGGTCAGCACAGTAATGCTGCGTAACTCGTTGAACTGATGAATATAGAGACTAAAAAGATGAGTCGTAAACAACGTGCGTTATTTGAACCCCGCCTGATCCGCACTGCCCTGCTGGATTCGGTGAAAAAGCTGGATCCCCGCGTTCAGTGGCGCAATCCGGTGATGTTCGTGGTGTATCTGGGCAGCATCCTGACCACCCTTATCTGGCTGGCGATCTTGCTGCACCGTACCGACGGCAGCGCGGCTTTTACCGGCAGCGTGTCGCTGTGGCTGTGGTTCACCGTGCTGTTTGCCAACTTCGCCGAAGCGCTGGCGGAAGGCCGCAGCAAGGCGCAGGCGCAGAGCCTGAAAGGCGTGCAGAAAACCAGCTGGGCGAAAAAAATCTACGAACCGTGCCCTGAATCGCCGGTGATCAAAGTCGCCGCCGATACGCTGCGCAAAGGCGATTACGTGCTGATCGAAGCAGGCGATACCGTGCCGTGCGACGGCGAAGTGCTGACCGGCGGTGCATCTGTGGATGAAAGCGCGATTACCGGTGAGTCCGCGCCGGTGATCCGCGAATCCGGCGGTGATTTCTCCTCGGTTACCGGCGGGACGCGCGTGTTGTCCGACTGGCTGGTTGTGGAGTGTTCGGCCAACCCCGGCGATACCTTCCTCGACCGCATGATTGCGATGGTCGAAGGCGCGAAACGCCGCAAGACCCCAAACGAAGTGGCGCTGACCATTTTGCTGGTGGCGCTGACGCTGGTGTTCGTGCTGGCAACGGCGACGCTGTATCCGTTCTCACTGTTCAGCGTGGGCGCAAGTCACGCCGGCATTCCGGTGACTGTCACCGTGCTGGTTGCGCTGCTGGTGTGTCTGATCCCGACCACCATCGGCGGCTTATTGTCGGCTATCGGCGTGGCGGGGATGAGCCGTATGCTGGAAGCCAACGTCATTGCCACCAGCGGTCGTGCGGTAGAAGCCGCCGGTGACGTGGATGTATTGCTGCTGGATAAAACCGGCACCATCACGCTCGGTAACCGTCAGGCTTCGCAGTTCCTGCCCGCCCCTCAGGTGACGGAACAGGAACTGGCTGATGCCGCGCAGTTATCGTCTCTGGCGGATGAAACACCGGAAGGCCGCAGTATCGTGGTACTGGCGAAGCAGCGCTTTAATCTGCGCGAACGCGATATTCATTCACTGAATGCGACCTTCGTGCCCTTCTCCGCGCAAACCCGCATGAGCGGCGTTAACGTCGGTGAGCGCAGCATCCGTAAAGGTGCGGTGGATGCGATCCGTCGTCATGTGGAATCCAACGGCGGCACCTTCCCGAAAGCCGTTGATGAGCTGGTGGAAAACGTAGCGCGCAAAGGCGGCACGCCGCTGGTAGTGGCGGAAGGCGCGAAAGTATTGGGCGTGGTCGAACTGAAAGATATCGTCAAAGGCGGCATTAAGGAACGTTTCGCCGAACTGCGCAAAATGGGCATCAAAACGGTGATGATCACCGGGGATAACCGTCTGACCGCCGCTGCGATTGCCGCCGAAGCAGGTGTGGATGATTTTCTGGCGGAAGCCACGCCGGAAGCCAAACTGGCGTTGATCCGTCAGTATCAGTCAGAAGGCCGTTTAGTGGCGATGACCGGCGACGGTACCAACGACGCCCCGGCTCTGGCGCAGGCAGATGTCGCGGTGGCGATGAACTCCGGTACGCAGGCGGCGAAAGAAGCGGGGAACATGGTCGATCTCGATTCCAACCCGACCAAGCTGATTGAAGTAGTGCATATCGGTAAACAGATGCTGATGACGCGCGGCTCACTGACCACCTTCAGTATCGCCAACGATGTGGCGAAGTATTTCGCCATTATCCCGGCGGCATTCGCGGCGACCTATCCGCAGCTGAATGCGCTGAACGTCATGCACCTGACGTCGCCGTCGTCGGCCATCATGTCGGCGGTTATTTTCAACGCCCTGGTGATTGTGTTTCTGATCCCGCTGGCGCTGAAAGGCGTGAGCTATAAAGCCATGAGTGCCGCCGCCCTGCTGCGCCGTAACCTGTGGATTTATGGCGTCGGCGGACTGCTGGTGCCATTTGCGGGTATCAAACTGATTGACGTGATCCTGACCGTTTTACATCTGAGCTGATTTTTGAGGAAGACCATTATGTCCGTTAAAAGAATGTCCTATGTCCGCCCGGCTCTGGTGATGACGGTTCTGCTGACGCTGGCGACCGGCGTGGTGTATCCGCTGCTGACCACCGGCGTCTCAGAACTGGTGTTCCGTACTCAGGCCATGGGTTCGCTGGTTAAAGACAGCGGGAATAAAGTGATTGGCTCAGAACTGATCGGGCAGAATTTTACCCGTAATGATTATTTCTGGGGACGTCCTTCTGTCACCTCAGACTCGCCATATAACCCGATGCCGTCCGCTGGCAGCAATCTGGCGGCCAGTAATCCGGCGCTGGATCAGGCGGTGAAAGACCGTGTGGCTGCGCTGCGCAAGGCCAACCCGCAAAGTCCGGCGGCGGTGCCGGTGGATCTGGTCACCGCCAGTGGCAGTGGTTTAGACCCGCAGATTTCGGTCGCCGCCGCCCAATGGCAGGCACCGCGCATTGCTGCCGCGCGTGGTCTGCCACTGGCGCAAGTGAATAAATTGATTGATGATAATACATCATCGCCGCTGATTGGTTTCCTCGGCCCCGACGTGGTTAACGTGCTCGGCCTGAATCAGGCGCTGGATGAACTGAAAACCAATTAACCAATTAACCAATTAACCAATTAACCAATTAACCAACCAAAATAATTCGGGTTGCAGGAAGGCGACAAGTGAAGGAGTCCCGATGAGCTTACATAAGTAAGTGATTCGGGTGACTGAGTGAAGCCAACGCACCTGCAGCTCGAAGTATGAAGGGTGATATGACAGAAGAAAGACCCGATCCTGACAGCCTGCTGGCGCTCGCCAATGAGAAGCCACGCGGGCAACTGAAAGTCTTTTTCGGCGCCTGTGCGGGCGTCGGGAAAACTTTTGCCATGTTGCAGGAAGCACAGCGTCTGCGTGCCACCGGTCTCGACGTGCTGGTTGGCGTGGTGGAAACCCACGGAAGGGAGGAAACGCAGGCGCTGCTGCCGGGGCTTTCTCTGTTACCACCGAAACGCATAAACCACCGCGGTCGTCAGGTGCAGGAATTTGACCTCGATGCCGCGCTGGCCCGCCGCCCTGCCCTGATCCTGATGGACGAACTGGCGCACAGTAACGCCGCCGGTTCGCGCCATCCGAAGCGCTGGCAGGATGTCGAAGAGTTACTTGATGCCGGAATCGACGTGTTTACCACCGTCAACGTGCAGCATCTCGAAAGCCTGAACGATGTGGTCAGCGGCGTCACCGGCATTATTATTCGCGAAACCGTTCCCGACCGTCTGTTTGATGACGCCAGCGAAGTGGTGCTGGTGGATTTGCCGCCAGACTCCCTCCGCCAGCGCCTGAAAGAAGGCAAAGTTTATATTCCCGGTCAGGCCGAACGCGCCATCGAACACTTCTTCCGTAAAGGCAATCTGATTGCCCTGCGCGAGCTTTCCCTGCGCCGCACCGCCGATCGCGTTGACGATCAGATGCGCGAATATCGCGACGATCAGGGCGTTAATCGTGTCTGGCATACCCGCGACGCACTGTTGCTGTGCATTGGTCACGGCGGCGGTAATGAAAAACTGGTGCGTGTTGCATCGCGCATGGCCGCACGTCTCGGCTGCGTCTGGCATGCGGTGTATGTAGAAACGCCACGTCTGCATCGTCTGCCGGAAGGTCAGCGACGCGCCATTTTACACTCCCTGAAACTGGCGCAGGAACTGGGCGCGGAAACCGCCACCCTCTCCGATCCGCAGGAAGAACAGGCGATTTTGCGCTACGCCCGCGAGCATCGTCTGGGCAAAATCGTGACCGGCCGCCGCCGCGAAAAACGCTGGAAGTTCAGCGCCAGTTTTGCCGATAAACTGGCAAATATCGCGCCGGATCTCGATCTCATCGTGGTCGGACTGGAAGATTCTCCGCCCAATCCGGCACGCAAAGAACAGGACTCACGCACATTCGCTGACCGCTTCAGCCGCCAGCTCTGGGGCTGCTCGCTGGCAGTGGCGCTGTGTGCGGTGATCACCGTGATGTCGCAATGGCTGGTGCCGACCTTCGATCAGGCCAACCTGGTGATGGTGTATCTGCTCGGCGTGGTGATTGTCGCGCTGTTTTATGGCCGCTGGCCGTCGGTGCTGGCGGCAGTAATCAATGTCGTTAGCTTCGATCTGTTTTTCGTCCAGCCGCGCGGCTCGCTGGCGGTCACTGATGCACAGTATCTGGTGACGTTCGGCGTCATGCTGATCGTCGGTATTCTGATCGGGAATCTGACCGCCGGTGTGCGTTATCAGGCGCGCATCGCCCGTCACCGTGAAAAACGCGCGCAGCATCTGTATGAAATGTCCAAAGGGCTGAGCCAGTCGCTGACGCCGGAAGCCATTGCGCAAACCAGCCGCCACTTTATTTCTTCCAGCCTGAATGCCAAAACCGCCATTTTGCTGCCGCAGGAGAATGGCGAACTGGCACAACCTGCCGGTGAAACCACGTCGATTGTGGTGGATGACGCCATCGCCCGCTGGAGTTTCGATAAAAAAATGCCTGCCGGTGCGGGCACCGATACCCTGCCCGGCGTGCCGTATCAGCTTTTGCCGCTGATTGCTTCCGGAGAATCGCGCGGTCTGCTGGCGGTCGAACCGCCGAATATCCGCCAGCTACTGGTGCCGGAACAGCAACGTCTGCTACAAACTTTCACCGTGCTGATTGCTAATGCCCTTGAACGTCTGCATCTGGCCGCCAGCGCGGAAACAGCAAGACTGGAAACTGAACGCGAGCAACTGCGCAACTCACTGCTTTCAGCGCTTTCCCATGACCTGCGCACACCGCTGACGGTGCTTTTCGGGCAGGCGGAAATCCTGACGCTGGATCTGGCATCGGAAGGTTCGAAGCACGCCCCGCAGGCCAGCCAGATCCGCCAGCAGGTACTGAGCACCACACGGCTGGTGAATAATCTGCTGGATATGGCGCGCATTCAGTCCGGCGGATTTAATCTGCGCAAAGAGTGGCAGTCAGTGGAAGAAATCACCGGCAGCGCACTGCGGATGCTTGAACCGGTGCTGGCTCACGACCACATCGAGATAGATTTGCCGAAGGAAATGGTGCTGGTTAACTGCGACGCCAGCCTGATTGAACGGGTGCTGATCAATCTGCTGGAAAATGCCCATAAATATGCCGGTATTGGCGCGACAATTGGCATAAAAGCCACACCGCTGGATGAGTGGCTGGAGATCGAAGTCTGGGATAACGGTCCGGGAATTCCGGCCGGTGCCGAACACGCTATTTTCGAAAAATTCGCCAGGGGAAATAAAGAGTCAGCAATTCCCGGCGTGGGGTTGGGATTAGCGATTTGCCGTGCCATTATTGAGGTGCACGACGGACGAATTTGGGCGGAGAATGGCCCTGACGGCGGCGCGCGTTTCCGTTTCAGGCTGCCGCTGGAAGCCCTGCCCGAGATGGAAGCGGATATGGACACTGACATCGACGAGGCAACGTGAGCGCATCCCCGGTAAATATTTTAATTGTTGAAGACGAAAAAGAGATCCGCCGCTTTGTGCGCACGGCGCTCGAGGCGGAAGGCTTGCGGGTATTTGAAAGTGAGACGCTGCAACGCGGGTTGATTGAGGCCGGCACGCGTAAACCGGATCTGATTATTCTCGATCTCGGTTTACCGGACGGTGACGGCCTGACGTATATCCGCGATTTACGCCACTGGAGCGCGATCCCGGTGATTGTGCTGTCGGCTCGCACGAGTGAAGAAGACAAAATTGCCGCGCTGGATGCCGGTGCCGATGATTTTCTGACCAAGCCGTTTGGCGTTGGTGAGCTGCTGGCGCGGGTTCGCGTGGCGTTGCGCCGTCATGCGGGCAGTTCGCAGGAAAGTCCGCTGGTCACATTTGCGGATGTGACGGTAGATTTGATCAACCGCCGCGTACAGCGAAACGGGGAAGATTGTCATCTGACGCCGATTGAGTTTCGCCTGCTGGCCGAACTGCTGGCAAACAGCGGCAAAGTGATTACTCAGCGTCAGTTACTGAGCCACGTGTGGGGCCCGAATTACGTCGAACACAGCCATTATCTGCGCATCTACATGGGGCATTTGCGCCAGAAACTGGAGGCCGACGCCACCCGGCCGCGTCATTTACTGACTGAAACCGGCGTAGGCTATCGTTTTATGCCTTAGGTTCGTCAGTTTCCGGTTTGGCTTCGCCAAATTCAGCTTCCAGACTTTCCGCAGCCTGCTGCAAAATGGCACTCACCCGCACCACCTGCTCCGGCGTTAAATCCGAACGCATCATGTTGCCGCGCAGCGCGTGACGCAGGCGGTGCATCGATTCATGAATACCTTCTGCCAGATTGTTTTCACGCGGACGCTGAGCGCCAGCCAGACGGGCAAAAATCACATCCACCGCCGCCTGATGTTGCGCCAGTTCGACTTTTCCGGCTTCAGTTGTCTGATAGCTTTTACGACCATTACCGGTGGCGACAGGCTCGAGGAAATCCTGCTCTTCCAGCAGCGTCAGCGTCGGGTAAATGACGCCAGGGCTTGGCACATACAGACCGGAAGACGCTTCTTCGATAGCTTTAATCAGCTCATAACCGTGGCTCGGTTTCTTCGCCACCAGCGCCAGCAGCACGCGGCGCAAATCACCGTGTTCAAACAGACGATGCACACCGCGCTCGCCACGACCACCGCGACGGCCTTCGCCACGTCCGCGACGTTCGCGCCCTTCTTCACCACGTTCTTCACCACGATGGCGGCCATCCCGGCGCAACATGTGACGCTCGCTGTGATCGCTGCGATCTGATTCATGACGGCAATGACCGCGATGCCCTTCTTCCCGGCATCCGTGACCGCGGTGGCGGCCTTCAAACATTTTGCTAAACATAGTTTACGTCCTATTTAGATATATCGAATTATTTCGATATATCTAAACTAGATCGATTTTCAGAAACTGGCAAGCCGAAAAGCGCATTTAGATATATCTTTTTCGTCTCTGAACTGGCGGCAAGAAACGCGCAAAAAAAAAGCGCTGAATAATCAGCGCCTTTGATGAGAAACAGAAAACGGCTTATTTAGCGTCGGCAAGAACCTTGCTGACGATTTCTACCGCTTCTTTCTCGATTTGTTCGCGGTGTTCAGCACCGAGGAAGCTTTCACAATAAATTTTGTAGGCTTCTTCTGTACCGGACGGACGTGCCGCGAACCAGCCGTTTTTGGTCATCACTTTCAGGCCGCCGATTGACGAGCCGTTACCCGGAGCGTTGGTCAGACGGGCAGTGATCGGGTCACCGGCCAGCGTGTCGGCTTTCACCTGTTCAGGAGAAAGTTTAGACAGCGCGGCTTTCTGCGCGTGAGTTGCAGGTGCCTGAATACGGTTGTAGCTTGGCGCGCCAAAGCGGGCAGCCAGCTCGTTGTAATGTTCCTGCGGGTTCTTGCCGGTGACGGCGGTGATTTCCGCGGCCAGCAGGCACATGATGATACCGTCTTTGTCGGTAGACCACGGGGTGCCATTGAAACGCAGGAAAGAAGCCCCTGCACTTTCTTCGCCACCAAAACCGAAGCTGCCGTCAAACAGACCATCAACGAACCATTTAAAGCCTACCGGTACTTCTACCAGTTTACGGCCTAAATCTTCCACTACGCGGTCGATCATCGCGCTGGAAACCAGCGTTTTACCGACGGCAACCTCTTTGCCCCACTGCGGACGGTGCTGGAACAGGTACTGAATCGCCACCGCCAGATAATGGTTGGGGTTCATCAGACCGGCTGGCGTCACAATGCCGTGGCGGTCGTAGTCAGGGTCATTGGCAAAGGCCAGATCGAATTTATCACGCAGCGCCAGCAGACCGGCCATGGCGGATTCAGACGAGCAGTCCATGCGGATCACACCGTCGTGGTCGAGATGCATGAAACGGAAAGTCTGATCGACTTCATCGTTCACCAGCGTCAGATCCAGTTTGTAATGCTCAGCGATGCGCTTCCAGTATTCGATACCGGAACCACCGAGAGGATCCACACCCAGTTTCAGGCCTGCTTTCTGAATCGCGGCCATATCAACGATGTCGGTCAGGCCTTCGATAAACGGCTGAACCAGATCCTGCGCCACCAGATGACCACTTTTCCACGCCTGATCCAGAGACTGACGTTTCACACCCGCAAGCTTCGCAGCCAGCAGTGCGTTAGCGCGTTTCTCAATCACGGAGGTCAGATTGGTATCTGCCGGGCCACCGTTGGTCGGGTTGTATTTGATACCGCCATCTTCCGGTGGATTGTGCGAAGGGGTGATGACGATGCCATCAGCCAGCGCGCCGCCGTTGCGGTTGTGGGTCAGGATAGCGTGAGACACCGCAGGCGTCGGCGTGAAGCCGTTGTCTTCCTGCACGATGACATCTACGCCATTCGCCGTCAGCACTTCCAGCACAGAGATAAACGCCGGTTCAGACAACGCATGTGTGTCTTTACCCACGTAGCACGGGCCGGTGGTGCCCTGCTCTTTACGCACTTCAGCAATTGCCTGAGCAATGGCCAGGATGTGCGCTTCATTAAAGCTGTGACGCAACGAACTACCGCGATGACCGGACGTGCCGAATTTCACAGCGTGTGCTGTATTAGCCGGATCCGGTTGCAGAACGTAATACTGTGACGTTAACTGCGCCACATTAATCAAATCGCTTTGCTGAGCAGGTTGCCCTGCACGGGGGTGATTAGCCACTGGCGCTTCTCCCTTACGCTGAAATTTAGAGGGTGCCGCACACTTTGTCAGTCAGTTCCGCCGGGAACTGCATGAGTTGCATGATGTGTTCGATCATGCTGCGTTTGCGACCTGTGTTGGTATTCGTAATAACCCAATACGGCGTTCCGGGAACGTGTTTAGGCTTGGTATGAATGCCGTTTTGCAGCAGGGTTTGCTGGTCACCGGCAAAATAGGTACGCGTGCGGCCTGTTAATGACTCGGTCGCAACGGCAAATTCTTTCGGGTTCAGGCCATACAAGGTCGACAGGATCAACATAAAGCGGTTCACCGCTTTGGTCTGCTCTGCGTATTCGTCAGACAGCAACAATTCACGGACGGCGCGGACTTTATCACGCGACGTCGGTGCTGCAGCGGCGACAGGTTTTTCCTGTGCAACGGTGCCGGCAATAATGGAAGCATTCACTGTCGCGGCAGGAGCGGTCTGTCCGGCAGTAAACTTCAACATACGGCGTAAAATATCAGACGCACTTTCACCGATAGCCTGCGTGTGGCTGGCAATGTAGCGGTAGAGTTCTTCGTCAACCTCAATAGTTTTCATCTTTATCCAGTACTGTTTTTCTACTTAATTCAAAAGGATTATACAAATTTCTACACAGTAACAAACAGGGGAATTGCGCCGCGAAGCAAAAACCAGACTACTTCCCGTTTTTGCTGCATGCAGGCTCCGGCCTGTTCTTGCTTCTGGTAGTCAAATCCCGCTCAGGCATCTGGCAGAAACTTTCTGTTCTAAAAAATCATCCGCAACTCATGATAACCTAATGGAATCGTTTATCAGTATGAACTTCGCCATGAAATTACATTATCGCCTGCAAGAACCTGAAGTCGCTGGCAGCCATGCCCTGCCGGTTGTGTTAATCCACGGCCTGTTCGGAACCCTTGATAATCTGGGCGTTCTGGGCCGCGACCTGAAACAACAGCATAGAGTGTTACAGGTCGATTTGCGTAACCATGGCCAGTCCGGGCGTTCTGATGAGATGTCATACGCCGCGATGGCGCAGGATTTAGCAGAAACGCTGGATGAAGTGGGTTTCCAAAAAATCATTGTTATCGGCCACTCGATGGGCGGCAAAGCAGCGATGGCGCTGACCGCGCTGATCCCTGACCGTATCGAGAAGCTGATCGTCATTGATGTCGCGCCGGTCGATTACCGCGTGCGCCGTCACGATGAGATTTTTGCCGCGATTAACGCCGTCACCGCTGCCGGATTACGTGACCGCACGTCAGCTGCCGCCTGTATGCGCGAGTATATAAAGGAAGACGGCGTGATTCAGTTTCTGCTGAAATCTTTCCAGCAGGGAGAATGGCGCTTTAACGTTCCGGTGCTGCTCAGTGAATACGAAACCATCACCGGCTGGGAAGACGTACCGGCGTGGGATCACCCGGCGTTATTTATCCGCGGCGGATTGTCGCCGTATGTGCAGGACGCTTACCGCGAAGATATCGCCCGTCAGTTCCCGCAGGCCAAAGCCTATGTCGTCGCCGGAACCGGACACTGGGTTCACGCGGAAAAACCTGAGGCCGTGCTGCGCGCTGTTCACCGTTTCATCGATGTGGACTAAGGTTTAACATCCTGGGGATAAATTGTGCAAAAAGTCTGCACAACTTAGAAAGTTATCATGAAATCAGGGCAATCAGGCGTTGTGAACCCCAGGCGCGCCAGTGTATGATTGCGCGCTATAATTTTGCCGCCCCGTTTCACTCAGGCTGAGTCGCGGGGGGTAAATTGGGTCAGGGTTTCTTAGCCCGAAATGTGTGAAACGCTCGTCAGGAATCGGCTTGCCGTTTTCCGATGTAAAAACTTCCCTGGTTGTACCGCTACCTATGGCAAAAGAACAACTGGATCGCACGACGATTGATCTGTTCGCAGATGACCGCCGTCCGGGGCGTCCAAAAACAAATCCGCTATCCCGTGATGAACAGCTCAGGATCAACAAGCGCAATCAGTTACGCCGCGATAAAGCGAGCGGTCTGCGTCGCGTTGAGCTGAAAATGAATGCCGATGCTGTTGATACGCTCAATAAGCTGGCTGAAGAACGTAACATCAGTCGTAGCGAACTGATTGAAGAGATGCTGCTGGCACATCTTAACGGTCATGAAGGCTGATTAAAAACGGGTAACCTTTTCAGGCTACCCGTTTGTTTTTTCTTACTTATTCAACGCTCACTCTCTTCGTGCTTCTCAAAACGTTTCCCAGTTCTCAGCACTTTTCGCGCTATTCGCCGAAAGCAACCCGCCCATCCCGGTATCCGGACGCAGCAACGGAGCGGAAACCGCTTTCGCTGGACGTCCCTTCACGTTGGTGACGCTGTCTTTGAGTTTGAACGTGGCCACGGCGTTGTTGAGTAATGCAGCCTGTTCTTCCAGAGAAACCGCAGCCTGCGATGCCTCTTCAACCAGCGAGGCGTTCTGCTGCGTCACACTGTCCATCTGAGTGATCGCCACCGCCACCTGGCCGATGCCTTTGCTTTGCTCATCAGATGCCGAAGCAATTTCCGCCATGATATCGGTGACATGCGTAATTGAGCGCACCACTTCATTCATCGTCAGACCGGCGTTTTCAACCAGTTTTGAACCGCTGTCGACGCGGGAAACCGATTCACTGATCAGGGATTCGATTTCTTTCGCCGCCTGGGCGCTGCGCTGTGCCAGATTGCGCACTTCGCTGGCGACCACCGCAAATCCACGCCCCTGTTCGCCCGCACGTGCGGCTTCAACTGCGGCGTTCAGCGCCAGAATGTTGGTCTGGAAAGCAATGCTGTTGATGACCGACGTAATTTCAGCAATTTTCTTTGAGCTGCCGGAAATGTCTTTCATGGTACTGACCACGTCCGCCACAATATTTCCGCCCTTCTGCGCTGTGCCGGAGGCTTCAATCACCAGCTGGCTGGCGTGATGTGCGTTATCGGCATTGTGTTTCACCGTCGCTGTCAGTTCTTCCATGCTGGCTGCGGTTTCTTCCAGAGCAGAAGCCTGTTCTTCGGTACGCGAAGACAAGTCATTATTCCCTGCTGAAATTTCCGATGCGCCCTGATAGATATGGTTAGTACAGTTACGGATCGTCTGCACCGTATTCACCAGACTCGCCTGCATCACATTCAGCAGCGGGATCAGTTTACCGGCGCAGTTTTTACCGAACTCTTCCATATACTGCGTCAGGTCACCGCTGGCGATCACCGCGAACTGATCGCGGATTTTATCCAGCGGTTTCACCAGCGCCATCACCAGATAGCGGTCGGTCAGCAGCAACAGGATCAAACCAATACCAAATGCGCTCAGCTGGATCACTTTGCTCATGTAGGTCAGATGATTGGATTCATTTTGTGCGGCCTGAAAATCAACTGCAATCTGGCTGCTGACTTTTTCCATTGATGAACCAAAAGTGCGGCTCAGCGCCGGAACCGTGGTGTTGGCTAACTGGTTATAGGTGTCGATATTCTTACTGCTGGCAGCATTGAATAACGGCGTAACGCCCTGTGTCAGCAGGTTTTCCCAGCTGGTCTGCAGTTCCTGAATGGCTGATTCTTCCAGGCCCGGATGGGGTACTGATTTAAAATCAGCCAGCGCCTGAGTCAGTCCATCAAGAGATTGTTTGGCGCTGTCAAAAATTTCAGGGCCCTTTGACGGGTCAGCCTGAAGCTGTGCAACCGCACGACTCAGACGCGTCACGGTACGGAAATACTGATCGTTACCTTTGCTGATCAGCGTCATGTTGTTGACCAGTTCGGTACTGTTCCTGGTATTTTGCGTTAATGTGCCAAGTGATGTGACGGTATAAAGGGAAACACCGGCCCACATCACGCAGAAGATGCCAAGAATGGTTAATAAAGCGGCCCTGATGGTAATATTTTTTAAAAACTGCACGATATGCCTCTCTCGAAACAGGACTGTTTCTGGTCTGAGGATTGACGGGGATGCGGAGAATCAAAACAGGTAACCAGCAGGCTTACGCCCCCGGACATGTTTGAACACCTCTCCGGGCATCGATTTCTTTATTATGTTGAGATTGCTCTCGCATCATCTATCGGCGGGACATGCGTAAACTTAAGGAAGGAGCCGGTTTATTTCTTCACTTTGCTTATGACCTCAGGAACCCTGTGGTTGATAAGCACACGATGGCGATAACACTTTAAAATATTGCCCGATAAACTTATTCCCCAGTTAAGAAGGCGAGCAGAAGCATATTCTCCGCCTCGCGAGTTTGGTATCATCTTCGCTATTATTGCCTGCAATGCAGGGCACTTCATTTAGAACAAGAGGTTAGATAATCTTATGGCCGTTGTAGGTATCTTCTTTGGATCCGATACAGGTAACACCGAAAACATCGCTAAAATGATCCAGAAACAATTGGGTAAAGATGTGGCTGAGGTGCATGACATTGCGAAGAGCAGCAAAGAGGATCTGGAAAAATTCGATATTTTGCTGATCGGAATTCCAACCTGGTATTACGGTGAAGCGCAGTGTGACTGGGATGACTTTTTCCCGTCGCTCGAAGAGATAGATTTTGAAGGTAAGCTGGTTGCCCTGTTTGGCTGCGGCGATCAGGAAGACTATGCCGAGTATTTCTGCGATGCACTGGGTACCGTGCGCGATATCATTGAGCCACGCGGCGCAGTGATTGTCGGACACTGGCCAACTGAAGGTTACCACTTTGAAGCATCCAAAGGCCTGGCAGATGATAAGCACTTCATCGGACTGGCAATTGACGAAGACCGTCAGCCGGAACTGACCGCTGAACGTGTTGATGCGTGGGTGAAACAGATCACAGAAGAACTCAGCCTTTCAGAAATTATCGGCTAAAACCCTGTTGGCCCTGAGGATTTATTCTACAATTGAAGGGCCAAACTATTACTGAAATTAACAATTTAACCGCTACAAAATTGTAACTTTCGGTCGTATCAAGGTACACTGAGTTCATCTGTTTTTTCTATCGATCAAGTCGTTGCATTATTAGTGTGACAGGCAATTTGTGATCTTTATTAACAGGCTGTCGTTTACGAGAATGGGCACACTTCCCTTAAACGAAGAACAGTAAACGAACAATTTTGTGCCGCCGATGCCACAGGCTGCATGCCTCAACTTGATTAGCACATAGTAACAGGACTGAATCCGCATGACTGACAACAACACCGCACTGAAGAAAGCCGGCTTAAAAGTCACGCTTCCGCGCCTCAAAATCCTGGAAGTGCTGCAAGCGCCGGAAGGTCATCACGTTAGTGCGGAAGATCTGTACAAGCAACTGATTGATATGGGCGAAGAAATTGGTCTGGCCACGGTTTATCGTGTTCTGAACCAGTTTGATGATGCTGGTATCGTCACCCGTCATAACTTCGAAGGCGGCAAGTCCGTATTCGAACTGACTCAGCAACATCACCACGATCACCTGATCTGCCTGGATTGCGGTCGTGTGATTGAATTCCGTGACGAATATATTGAAGGTCGTCAGCGTGAGATTGCTAAAAAACATGGCATCAAACTGACCAACCACAGTCTGTACCTGTACGGCCACTGTGAAGCAGGCGACTGCCGTGAAGATGAATCTTTGCACAATGACAAACCTGCGCATTAATTTGCACAGCTTCGATTGTCGCAAATGTTCTAAATAAACTAACCGCTGGAAAGCGGTTTTTTTATGTCTGCCTCTCACCCCGAACACAGACGCCGCTTGCCGACGTAAAAAACCCCGGCAAGCCGGGGTTTCGCTTTTGATAATGATGATTTTGCCAGCTAAGGCTTTTACAAAAATCTGCTATTAGTTCGCCATTGCAGGCGCGTTATTGGATGTGATTTCCTGCCAGATTTTACCGCAATCCGCCGCATATGCCTGACCATCACCGGTTTTGCGCGCCGTCAGACAGCGCTGGTAATCCAGCACGCGAACTGTTTCCTGTTCCGCAAATTTCTGGTGTGTTTTTTCCTGTTTCAGCTTGTTCAGCAACACCTGACAGGATGCCAGTTTGTCCGGATTACCTTCTGAAGAATTAATACACGCGCGGTAGTCTTCACGCGTTTGCGAAATCTGTGCCTGATCGGCGGTAGGCGCACAGCCTGCCAGCAGAACAGCCGATACCGCCATCATCAGTAATTTATTCATCGACATAACGACCTCAGAAAATAGTGAATGGAGCAATAACGATGAATTTCACGTCTTTTTCATCCTGGAATATGTTGCCGTAACCCCCGCCCCAGCTCGGAATATCCGAGTGGTTGTCGTACTGGGTGTAATGCAGTTTGAACAGTGTCCCCTTCGCGCGGCCTTCCTGAATGGTGTAAAGCGCATCCAGGCTCCAGGCGCTCTCTTTCAGACGCTGGCTCTGGTCATAAGCGGCGTTGGTACTCGGTTTGGCGTCCCACGCGTAAACGTAAGAACCCCCGACGGCAAAGCCCGGCAGATCCCATTTCGCCAGATCGTAAAGTACGCCGGCGTACACCGCTTTCTCGCCGTTGGCGTTGAAGTCCGAACGGTTATCCCACCACACGTCAAGACGACCGTTGGAGGAGGAATACGTCGGGGTCATACGTTGCAGGAAGTAGCCCTGATTACCTTCCGCTTTGACCATCGTACCTTCCAGCCGCCAGTTAAACTGACCAGTGGTGTAACCGAAAGTCAGCGCCTGCAACCAGGCCATCCCGTCATACAAGCTGTTCGGATCGTTCTTATTGCTGATGCGATCTTCCGCACCGTAGAACTGGTAGCTGGTGGTCAGCGGATTGCCCATCAGATCGATTTTGTAAGACGCTTTGGCAAAATACTGATCGACGTAACTTTCAGCCTGACCAAAAGCGCCTTCCAGCACAAAGTCGTTTTTGAAGTCGTATTTCGCTCCAAGAGAGTGGATGTATGAAACGCCCGTTTTCTTATCGTTCTGGCGGAAATCATCCATTTCCAGATGCCACGGAGATTTATATTCATCCGCCCACATGTAGGAGAAACTCAATTCTCCCGGATCACCGAAATCGTGCTTGTAGCCCGCTTCCGCACCGCGGTAAGTTCCCGGCATGAAGCTCCAGTGCGGTGCAATCAGTGTCTGGCCCGTTGGCTGGATGTAACCGGCATGTCCCCAGAATCCGCCGTATTTAAATTTACCGGCGGCTTTGTACAGGCTGACCCCACTTTTATCACCGGAGTAATCTTCGTCGTAAGCACGGTTGCTGTTGGAGAAAGCGATTTCGTTGGGATGTCCGCTTTCGCTGCTTTCGGCCATTTCAATCGCCGTAAAGGCTGCGATATCAATACCAAACATGTCCCAGGCATAGCCGGAAGAAAAATCGAGATTCAGGTTAGCGGTAGAATGTGAAAGGTTGGTTGTGTAGTCTTTGTAGTTGTCGCTCGCCGGATCCATGTCCTTGCGGTCACGCTCACGCTGCCAGTAATACACACCGCCGGTCAGCGTCGAATCATCAATAAAACCTGCCGCTTTGGCATCTTCAGAAAACATCATTCCGCCACCCAATAAGGTGCCGGCAAGAGAATATAGTGCAGGTTTCAGGTAAGCCGATCCCCTGCCCCTGTTAAGGTGCTTGTGCATAGAAATTCCTCATCTTTGACTAAAAAATACCAACAAAACCCAAACGGGTATTAAAAGCGGCCGCCAAAGGCGTACCGGTTAAATCACGTTCAAGAGTATTTTTCGCGACGCGAATTATCAATGAGTAATTACTCATTGATCGCTGAAGTATGACAAAGTGCACATAAAGATGAAAAAGTGTAACAAAATGCCATAGGAAAGAGTTAAGCGGAGGAGTAACTAAAATAAATAACATAATCAGTGAATTGATAATTTTAATCGTTCATTTAAACGTTTCAGCACACAAAAAACAGGGTTTAAAAGTAAACATCAAAAACACATTAATTCGCGATGAAAAACAAAACCACCATGCACCTGTCATTACCAGCAGACAGAAATAGCAGACATAAAAAAAACGCAGCCGGAGCTGCGTTTCATCAGTCGTTCAAACAAGCCATTCAGAGGCAATTACGCGACGGGTTTGCTTTCCCAGGTATCACGCAGACCAACGGTACGGTTGAACACCAGATTGTCAGCGCTTGAGTAGCGGCTGTCGGCGCAGAAGTAACCTTCACGCTCGAACTGCAGGCTGATTTCAGCCTGAGCTGCCACGAGAGAAGGCTCAACAAAACCGTGAGCAATCACCAGCGATTCCGGGTTGATCGTGGTCAGGAAGTCCTCTGCCTGGCCAGGATTCGCCACGCTGAACAGACGGTCATACAGACGGAATTCCGCCGGTTTACCTTCTGTCGCAGAAACCCAGTGGATCACACCTTTCACCTTGCGGCCATCAGCGGGATCTTTGCTCAGCGTTTCGATATCGTAAGAACAGAAGATGGTGGTGATATTGCCTTCTGCGTCTTTCTCAATGCGTTCAGCTTTAATCACATACGCATTGCGCAGGCGAACTTCTTTGCCCAGCACCAGACGCTTGTACTGTTTGTTCGCTTCTTCACGGAAATCAGCCTGATCGATGTAAATCTCGCGCGTGAACGGCACTTCGCGGGTACCCATTTCCGGCTTGCTCGGATGGTTCGGCATTTTCACCATCTGCACGTCATCACCGGTAAAGTTCTCGATGATCACTTTAACCGGATTGATAACCGCCATGGCGCGCGGTGCGTTTTCGTTCAGATCGTCACGAATACAGGATTCCAGCGCCATCATTTCGACGTTGTTATCTTGTTTCGTCACGCCAATACGACGGCAGAATTCACGGATAGACGCGGCAGTGTAGCCACGGCGACGCAGACCGGAAACGGTCGGCATACGCGGGTCATCCCAGCCTTCAACGATTTTATCCGTCACCAGCAGGTTCAGCTTACGCTTGGACATGATGGAGTATTCGAGATTCAGACGGGAGAACTCGTACTGACGCGGATGGCATGGAATGCTGATGTTATCCAGCACCCAGTCGTACAGACGACGGTTGTCCTGGAATTCCAGCGTACACAGTGAATGGGTGATCCCTTCCAGCGCATCGGAAATGCAGTGGGTGAAATCGTACATCGGGTAGATGCACCATTTGTTGCCGGTCTGATGGTGTTCTGCAAATTTGATACGGTAAATTACCGGATCACGCATCACGAAGAATGGCGAAGCCATATCGATTTTTGCACGCAGACACGCAGCGCCTTCAGCAAATTCGCCGTTACGCATTTTTTCGAACAGCGCGATGTTCTCTTCTACGCTGCGATCGCGATACGGGCTGTTTTTACCCGGCGATGTCAGGGAACCACGGTATTCGCGGATCTGATCAGGAGACAGTTCATCTACATACGCCAGACCTTTATTGATCAGTTCCAGCGCATAGGCGTGCAGCTGATCAAAATAGTCTGAAGAATAGTGAATATCACCACTCCAGTCGAAACCTAACCATTGCACGTCGTGTTTGATCGACTCAACGAATTCAATATCTTCTTTTGCCGGGTTGGTATCGTCAAAACGCAGGTTGCACTGCCCCTGATAGTCTTGCGCGATGCCAAAATTCAGGCAGATAGATTTCGCATGACCAATATGCAGATAGCCATTAGGCTCAGGCGGGAAACGGGTATGAACGGTATTGTGTTTCCCGGTCGCCAGATCTTCATCAATAATCTGACGGATAAAATTTGTTGGGCGGGCTTCTGCCTCACTCATTGTGCAATTCCTCTACGCGACATTTGACTCTACGGATAACCGCTTATGTTCCAACAAGCCACGTAAGGAAACAACCGTTAGTTGCATAAAATCGTGGTTATCTGCATGACTTCTGCTTAGAAGCAATAAAAACGCGGGAAGAGATTACTCTCTTCCCGCGACAGGGCTTTCTAATGTGAATCAATCAACAGAGTTACTTACTCTGGATCTCGAACAGTTTGGTCTGACCGGCAACCACTGAGCCGCTGGCCAGAGAAATCACACCGGTATAATCGTCGATGTTGCTGACCACAACCGGGCTTATCATTGAGCGCGCATTGGCGTTCAGATAATCCAGATCCAGTTCCAGTACAGGCTGACCAGCGACGACCGTTGCACCTTCTTCAACCAGGCGGGTAAAGCCCTGACCGTTGAGTGCAACCGTATCAATCCCCATATGCACCACGATTTCAGCGCCGGAAGTGGTTTCCAGGCAGAACGCATGGTTGGTATTGAAGATTTTCACCACAGTACCGGCCGCAGGAGAAACGACGATTTTGTCTGTCGGACGAATAGCGACGCCATCACCGACCGCTTTGCTGGCAAATGCTTCATCAGGCACCTGATCCAGCGCAACGATGTCACCGGTAACCGGCGAAACCAGCGTCTCTACGACGGTTTTGACGCTGTTTGGCACAGCCTGCGGCGCTGCTTTAACCGCAGCCAATGGCGTAGCAACACCGGCAGCAATCGGGCCACGCGCCATCACTTTCTTCATGGCATCTGCCAGAGATTCTGCTTTAGCGCCGACGATAACCTGAATACTTTGTTTGTTCAGACGAACAATACCTGATGCCCCCAGACGTTTACATGCGGCGTCATCAACGGTGCCGGCATCTTTCACGTTCAGACGCAGACGGGTAATACAGGCATCAATACCTTTGAAGTTATCAGAACCACCCAGAGCTCCGATGTAGCTCACAGCCAGCTGATTCAGACCTTCTTCAGTGTTGCTGTTTGCTTCCGGCTCACCGATATGATCAACGTCGTCTTCACGACCTGGCGTTTTCAGGTTGAACATACGGATGATAACGCTGAACAGAACGAAGTAGATGATGAAGAAGATTACACCCATCACCAGCAACATCCAGACGTTTTTACTTGCTGCTGGCAGGTTGTACATCAACGCATAGTCGATGGCGCCTGCAGAGAAGGAGAAGCCTGCGTGAATGCCCAGCGCGGTTGCGATGTACAGGCTGATCCCGGTCAGGATGGCGTGCACTAAGTACAGCAACGGAGCAAGGAACATGAACAGGAATTCTAATGGCTCGGTCACACCGGTCAGGAATGCAGTCACCGCGACGGATACCAGCATACCGCCAACCAACGGACGACGTTCTTTTGGTGCAGCAAAGTACATTGCACAGGCTGCGCCTGGCAGACCAAACATCATGATTGGGAAGAAGCCGGACATGAACATCCCTGCAGTGCCGTCACCCGCGTAGAAGCGGTTGATGTCACCGTGGAATACAGTACCTGCAGCGTTAGTGAAGTCACCAATCTGGAACCATGCGATGGTGTTCAGAACCTGATGCAGACCGGTTGGGATCAGCAAACGGTTGACGAAACCAAAGATACCCGCACCGAATGCGCCAGCACCTACGATCCACTCCCCGCCTGCACGGATTGCATCCTGCACCGGAGGCCAGACGTAACCGAAGATAGCGGCCAGAATCAGACAGAAGAAGCCGGTTGCGATAGGAACGAAGCGTTTCCCACCGAAGAAGCTCAGGAAGTCAGGCAGTTTGATATCTGACCAGCGGTTGTAAACCATACCGCCCACCAGACCGGTGATAATACCGGCCAGCACGCCCATGTTTACCGCAGGGTTGATGGTGATCATCGCTTTAGTCAGGATGAAGTAACCAATACCACCAGCTAATGCTGCTGCACCCGCATTGTCTTTAGACCAGCTGGATGCCACACCAATAGCAAAAATTAATGCGAGGTTATCGAAAATCCCGCCACCGGCTTGCGCGATGAAAGGCATATTAAGAAGATCAGGCTGACCGAAACGCAGCAATAAAGCAGCGACCGGCAGTACGGCTATCGGCAGCTGTAGCGCTCTGCCTAAACGCTGAAAGAATCCAAGAATATTCACATTTCCCCCTATCCGCCGTCAGGCGAATCACCTAAGTAGTTTAATTAGTATGGTTACTACCTTTACATTTACCGTTCCGATTTAACCAACTGCACTTATAACTAACAGCACTGCGAGTGTAAAAAGATTATTTCGTATCGCAAATTAAAACCTCTCTTTTTGTGAGAAATGTCACCAAAAAGAGGTCATAACATGCCATCAGACTGGTCAACACACAAAACTTATTTTATCATTAAAAAAATCTAGACGGCATTGTGCCAGTCATAAACCGCCGCGGTGGTTTACGCTTAACAAGACCGCCTTTGAACTGACGAACTTAGTTTTTACTTTGACTACGTATATCCGCAGTCATTGACGTTGCAGGAAGGCGGCAATCGAGTGAAACCCGATGAGCTTACACAGGTAAGTGATTCGGGTGAGCGAGAGCAGCCAACGCCCCTGCAGCGTCAAGGACAGAGGATATCAACAGTATATTCAATATTCTGAAACTAGAGGTACGTGATGAGACTTATTCCTTTAAACACCACCACTGAAGTTGGCAAATGGGCTGCACGTCATATCGTTGAACGTATTAACGCTTTCAAACCTACCGCCGACCGTCCTTTCGTTCTGGGCCTGCCTACCGGTGGTACCCCTCTCGAAGCTTACAAACATTTAATCGCCATGCATAAAGCAGGCCAGGTTAGCTTCAAGAACGTCGTCACCTTTAATATGGATGAATATGTGGGTCTGCCGCAGGAACACCCTGAGAGCTACCATACCTTCATGTATAAAAACTTCTTTGATCACGTTGATATTCCACGCGAAAATATCAACCTGCTGAATGGTAATGCACCAGACGTCGACGAAGAATGTCGCCAGTACGAAGCGAAAATTAAGTCTTACGGCAAAATTAACCTGTTCATGGGTGGCGTGGGTAACGACGGTCATATCGCGTTCAACGAACCGGCTTCATCCCTGGCTTCACGTACGCGTATCAAAACCCTGACCCATGAAACCCGTATCGCGAACTCCCGTTTCTTCGACAACGATGTGTCTCAGGTGCCAAAATTCGCCCTGACCGTTGGCGTGGGTACGCTGCTGGATGCGGAAGAAGTGATGATTCTGGTTACCGGTCACGCGAAAGCGCAGGCGCTTGAAGCCGCTGTTGAAGGTAATATCAACCACATGTGGACCATCAGTTGCCTGCAATTACACGCAAAAGCCGTTATGGTGTGTGATGAACCTTCCACCATGGAACTGAAAGTCAAAACTGTTAAATATTTCCGCGAGTTAGAAGCGGAAAATATGAAAAACCTTTAATTAACTGAGTCCCCGAAAGCATTGGAGTTGCAGCAAGGCGGCAACGGAACGAGTCTCCGGGAGCTTACTCAAGTAAGTGACCGGAGTGAGTGAAGGCAGCCAACGCTGCTGCGGCTCAAAGGATTTAGGGGAATGGGGGCATGATGTACGCATTGATTGAGGGCCGGGTCTATACCGGTCATGACGTTCTGGATAACCACGCGGTAGTGATTGCCGATGGCAAAATCGAACGTGTCTGTCCGGTGAGTGAATTGCCGGCGAATGTGGAAACCCGCAGTCTGGACGGCGCCATTCTTGCCCCCGGATTTATCGATCTGCAACTTAATGGTTGTGGCGGCGTGCAGTTCAACGATTCTCTGGAAGCTATTTCAGTAGAAACGTTAGAAATCATGCAGAAAGCCAATGAAAAATCCGGCTGTACCAGTTTCTTACCGACGCTGATCACCTGTAGCGACGACTACATGAAACACGGTATCAGCGTGATGCGCACCTATCTGGAAAAATATCCGAACCAGGCTTTGGGTCTGCATCTGGAAGGGCCGTATCTCAGCCCGCTGAAAAAAGGCACGCATAATCCTGCCTTTATCCGCCTGCCAGACAGCGCCATGATTGATTTCCTGTGCGCGAATGCCGATGTGATTACCCAACTGACGCTCGCACCGGAACAGGTTGATGCGAAATATATCCGCCAGTTGCGTGATGCAGGGATTGTAATTTCCGCAGGCCATTCAAATTCAACGTATGCTGAAGCCCGTGCCGGTTTTGCGGCAGGTATCAGCTTTGCGACGCACCTTTATAATGCAATGCCCGCCATTACCGGTCGTCAGCCTGGCCTTATTGGTGCAATCTTCGATACGCCTGAAGTGTATACCGGCGTCATCGCAGACGGTTTGCATGTGGACTGGGCCAATATCCGTAATGCGAAAAAGCTCAAAGGCGAGAAGCTGGTGCTGGTCACTGATGCTACCGCTCCGGCTGGCGCGAATATTGATGAGTTCATTTTTGCCGGTAAAACAATATACTACCGTGACGGACTCTGTGTGGACGAAAACGGCACGCTGAGCGGCTCTGCGCTGACGATGATCGAAGCGGTGCAAAACAGCGTCGAACATGTCGGAATTGCTCTGGATGAAACGCTGCGTATGGCAACGCTTTATCCGGCTCGCGCCATTGGTCTTGAAGATCAGCTTGGCAGCATCGAAGCAGGTAAAGTCGCCAACCTCACCGCGTTCACTCATGATTTTAAAATCACAAAAACTATCGTTAATGGTGACGAAGTTTAATTGAGCGGATAACAGCATTGATGACAACTGGCGGACAGCAGGCACAAATCGGCAACGTTGATCTGGTTAAGCAGTTAAACGGCGCAGCCGTTTACCGCCTGATTGACCAGCAAGGGCCCATCTCGCGCATTCAAATTGCCGACATGAGCCAGCTGGCACCCGCCAGTGTCACCAAAATTACCCGGCAATTGCTCGAGCGCGGGCTGATCAAAGAAGTGGATCAGCAGGCTTCCACGGGAGGCCGCCGCGCAATTTCCATCATTACTGAAACCCGCCCTTTCCATGCTATTGCGGTGCGCCTTGGCCGCCATGATGCAACGATTACCCTCTACGATCTCAGTGCCAAATCGCTGGCTGAACAACATTACGCCCTGCCCGAGCGCACTCAGGAAACGCTGGAGAACGCGCTGTTCGAGGCTATTGCCCAGTTCATCGAGCTGAATCAGCGTAAAATCCGCGAACTGATTGCCATTTCTGTCATCCTTCCGGGGCTGGTCGATCCTAATAAAGGAATTGTGCGCTACATGCCGCATATCAGCGTCGGTGCGTGGAAATTAGTGGATGCGCTGGAAGCAAAATTCAAAGTCACCAGTTTTGTTGGCCACGATATCCGCAGTCTGGCGCTGGCTGAGCACTATTTCGGTGCGACCCGCGACTGTCAGGACTCGATTTTGGTTCGTTTACACCGTGGTACAGGTGCAGGGATCATCGTTAACGGGCAGATTTTCCTGGGCAGCAACGGCAATGTGGGGGAAATCGGGCATATCCAAATTGATCCGCTGGGCGAACGCTGTCATTGCGGTAATTTCGGCTGTCTGGAAACCGTTGCGGCCAACGCCGCCATCGAAAATCGTGTGCGCCACCTGCTTACGCAAGGTTATGCCAGCAAACTCAGCCTGGAAGATTGTTCGATTTCCGCCATTTGTAAGGCCGCCAATCGCCACGATGCGCTGGCAACCGAAGTCATTGAGCATGTGGGGCGCCAGTTGGGTAAAGGCGTTTCGATTGCCATTAACCTGTTTAATCCGCAAAAAGTGGTGATTGCGGGTGAAATCACGGAAGCCGACAAAGTGTTGCTTCCTGCGATTCAGAACTGTATTAATGCGCAAGTTCTGAAAGATTTCCGCCGCAATTTACCGGTAGTGACTTCAGCCCTGAATCATCAGTCTGCGATTGGCGCTTTTGCACTGGTCAAACGGGCGATGCTGAATGGCGTTCTGTTGCAGCGTCTGATGGAAAATTGAGACGTGCTATAGTATCAGGCTGCCAGGAATGGGACTGAAAATGTGGGTTTGGAAATCATGACAATAAAGAACGTAATTTGTGACATTGATGGCGTGCTGTTGCACGACAATACCGCAGTACCCGGCGCCGACCGTTTTCTCGCGCGAATTCAGGAACAGGGAATGCCGTTAGTGATCCTCACTAACTACCCTTCCCAGACAGCACAGGATCTGGCTAACCGCTTCAGCGCAGCCGGTCTTGAAGTGCCTGAAAGTGCATTTTTCACCTCCGCGATGGCGACCGCCGATTTCCTGAAACGCCAGGAAGGCAAAAAAGCCTATGTCGTCGGCGAAGGCGCATTGATTCATGAACTGTATAAGGCCGGTTTCACCATTACCGATATCAACCCTGATTTCGTGATTGTTGGCGAAACCCGGTCTTACAACTGGGATATGATCCATAAAGCCGCGTATTTTGTGGCTAACGGCGCACGTTTTATCGCCACCAATCCTGATAATCACGGACACGGTTTTGTCCCGGCCTGTGGCGCGTTATGCGCACCTATCGAAAAAATCACCGGACGCCAGCCGTTTTACGTCGGTAAGCCAAGCCCCTGGATCATCCGCTCGGCGTTGAATAAAATGCAGGCGCATTCCGAAGAGACGGTCATTGTGGGTGACAATCTGCGCACCGACATACTTGCGGGCTTCCAGGCCGGTCTGGAAACCATTCTGGTACTGTCCGGCGTTTCCACTCTCAATGATATTGAGGGAATGCCATTCCGCCCGACCTGGATTTATCCTTCCGTTGCCGATATTGACGTAATTTAACGGCCACTGATAAGTCTATGAAAACGAGCCCGAATTTGACTCCCGGCTCGTTTTTTTTCGTCTTGCCGCCTGATTTTTATCCACTTTTCTCTTTTTTTGAATCCTCCTCAATTTTTGGCAATTAAATTAATAATTCGCTAATGAAAATGCCATAAAACTGATAATTCGTTAAAGATCACCCTCCCTCTACCAACTATTTATCAGAAGAGCGTTAAACCACTTGCACAACATGGGGGTTTTGACGCATTTTCATAGTCAGCAACGCAACAACCGCCGGTTAAAACTGCAAGAACGGCAACGTTGATCCTCATTCATAAACATAAAAATGACAGCCAGAGAAACGTCGTTAGGGAGAAAGCAATATGTGTTCAATTTTCGGTGTGCTCGATATCAAAACTGACTCCGTCGAGCTGCGCAAAAAAGCGCTGGAACTGTCGCGCCTGATGCGTCACCGCGGACCAGACTGGTCCGGCGTGTTTGCCAGCGATAAAGCGATTCTGTCGCACGAGCGTCTGTCCATCGTTGACGTCAACAACGGCGCACAGCCTCTGTACAACGCAGCACACACTCACGTTCTGGCTGTTAACGGCGAAATCTACAACCACCAGGCTCTGCGCGCAGAACTGGGCGATAAATATGAATTCCAGACCGCATCTGACTGCGAAGTTATTCTGGCGCTGTATCAGGAGAAAGGCCCTGCTTTCCTCGATGAACTGCAAGGCATGTTCGCCTTTATTCTGTATGACACAGAAAAAGACGCGTACCTGATTGGCCGTGACCATCTGGGCATTATCCCGCTGTATATGGGTTACGACGAACACGGCAACATGTATGTCGCTTCTGAAATGAAAGCACTGGTGCCGGTTTGCCGCACCATCAAAGAATTCCCGGCAGGCAGCTATCTGTGGAGCCAGGACGGTGAAATTCGCGAATATTACCAACGTGACTGGTTTGACTTCGAAAACGTCAAAGACAACGTCACTGACCCTGCGGCGCTGAAAGATGCACTGGAAGAAGCAGTGAAAAGTCACCTGATGTCTGACGTGCCTTACGGCGTGTTGCTGTCAGGTGGTCTGGATTCCTCCGTGATTTCCGCAATCACCAAGAAATTTGCAGGTCGTCGTATCGAAGATAAAGATCAGAGCGAAGCCTGGTGGCCGCAACTGCACTCCTTTGCAGTCGGTCTGGAAGGTTCTCCGGATCTGCGCGCAGCTCAGGAAGTGGCAAACCATTTAGGTACCGTGCACCACGAAATTCATTTCACCGTGCAGGAAGGTCTGGATGCTATCCGTGATGTTATCTATCACATCGAAACGTATGACGTGACGACTATCCGTGCATCAACGCCGATGTATCTGATGTCTCGTAAAATCAAAGCGATGGGCATCAAAATGGTGTTGTCTGGCGAAGGCGCAGATGAAGTGTTGGGCGGCTACCTGTATTTCCATAAAGCACCAAACGCCAAAGAATTCCACGAAGAAACCGTGCGTAAATTGCTGGCCCTGCACATGTATGACTGTGCGCGTGCCAACAAAGCCATGTCAGCCTGGGGTGTGGAAGCCCGCGTACCGTTCCTGGACAAAAAATTCCTCGACGTTGCGATGCGTATCAACCCTAAAGACAAGATGTGCGGCAACGGCAAGATGGAAAAACATATCCTGCGTGAATGTTTCGAGTCTTACCTGCCACACAGCGTGGCATGGCGTCAGAAAGAACAATTCTCTGATGGCGTAGGCTATAGCTGGATCGATACCTTAAAAGAAGTGGCCTCTCAGCAGATCACCGATCAACAGCTCGAAACTGCACATTTCCGTTTCCCGTACAACACGCCGACGTCCAAAGAAGGCTACCTGTACCGTACGATTTTTGAAGAATTGTTCCCGGTCCCAAGCGCGGCAGAATGCGTGCCTGGCGGCCCTTCTGTAGCCTGTTCTTCTGCGAAAGCGATTGAGTGGGATGAAGCGTTCAAAAACATGGACGATCCATCCGGGCGTGCTGTTGGCGTGCACCAGTCCGCCTACAAATAATCCATTCCCCGGTAATTATCCTTGTAACAAACGGGCCGCTTATGGCCCGTTTTTTTGTGGGTAAAGCCACTAAAAATAATGTCTTTTGTCCAATTAATCACCAGAGTGGTTATAAGCCAGACAAATGGACGCCATCAGGGCTTTTTCTCCAAAAAAGGTGTTGACGCAAAACGGTCATATACGCATAATGCGCCCCGCAACGCCGATGAAGGTAGCGCGAAAAAAGATGGCTACGTAGCTCAGTTGGTTAGAGCACATCACTCATAATGATGGGGTCACAGGTTCGAATCCCGTCGTAGCCACCATCTTTTTTGCGGGAGTGGCGAAATTGGTAGACGCACTAGATTTAGGTTCTAGCGCCGCAAGGTGTGCGAGTTCAAGTCTCGCCTCCCGCACCATTTCCAGACATCGGTAGCACAGTTGGGGTATCGCCAAGCGGTAAGGCACTGGTTTTTGATACCAGCATTCCCAGGTTCGAATCCTGGTACCCCAGCCATTTTCTTATCTTTCACATTGCTTTACTGATGTGTTTGTGAGGAAAATCCAATTTGAAGAAGTTGTACTGTTGGGGTATCGCCAAGCGGTAAGGCACTGGTTTTTGATACCAGCATACCCTGGTTCGAATCCAGGTACCCCAGCCATACTTCTTTCTGTATAATTGGTAAGCACTTGAAATTTATTATTAAGTTAGTTAAATTAGTGCTTGAAGTTTTGAAGTAAGTCAGTAAAATTTGGCTACGTAGCTCAGCTGGTTAGAGCACATCACTCATAATGATGGGGTCACAGGTTCAAATCCCGTCGTAGCCACCATTTTACTTGCAGTACACTGCTCAAAAGGTAGTGAGAAACAAAATTGGGGTGTCGCCAAGCGGTAAGGCTCTGGTTTCTGATACCAGCATACCCAGGTTCGAATCCTGGCACCCCAGCCACATTAAGAGAGCCCGCCTCGTGCGGGCTTTTTGCTATTTGTTTTTTAATCAGCAAACAAGAAAGGCAAACCAGTATTTCTCCGGTTTGCCCTGAGCTGATTAAATCCCTAAAGCATATTTTAGTGCTTTGGTTTTCAGTGCGCCGGCACGCTGTGCGGTCATTAACGCCAGATTACGCAACGCTTTCACCGGTGGCAGATCGTTGCTGAAGGCGGTATAGAACAAATCCATGCCGCTTTGCATCAGCAAATTATCCAGACGACGCTGACGCTGATAGCGTAACAACACTTTTTCACTGCTCCACGCCTCATCATGATCCCGCGCTTTCTCCAGCACAGACAGCAATGCTTCCACGTCACGATATCCCAGATTCACGCCCTGCCCTGCCAGCGGATTGATGGTATGCGCCGCGTCACCCACCAGCGCCAGCCCCGGTAAGACGTAACGCTGAGCATGACGGCGAACCAGCGGAAACGCCCCTGCCGATAACGCTTTGACCGTGCCCAGTCGCGCAGGGAACGCCTGCATCACTTCTGTTGTGAGCTGCTGCATATTAAGCGTTTTCAGATAACGGATACGCTGCGGACTGTCATACCAGACCAGCGAGGCCTGATTGCCGAACAGAGGCAGAAATGCCCGCGGGCCGGAAGGGAAAAATTGCTGCCAGGTGACGTCCTGATCCGGCGTTTCAGTTTCAACGTTAATCAGCATGCAGTGCTGGCGGTATTCCCAGCCATCCACGCCAATGCCCGCCAGCTGGCGTACCAGTGAGTTCGCCCCGTCGGCGGCAATCACCAGTTTCGTACGCAACAAATCCCCCGTGGTCAGCTGAAGCGACCAGGTTTTATCATCGTGCTGCAAGAGATGACGTAACTTTGCCGGACAAAAACGCGTCAGGTTGGTGAGTGCGTCGAACTGCTGCCACAACGCAAGCTGCAATACACGGTTTTCGACCATGAATCCCAGCTCCGGCAATCCGAGGGATTGCGCGTCAAATTTCACCTCAGAACCGTCCACTTCCCAGGTTTCCAGGCGGCGGTACGGTACTGAGCGCATTTTCTCAACGGATTCCCATGCGCCCAGTTTCTGTAAAAAGCGGGCGGATGCACAGCCAATGGCGGAAATACGCAAATCAGCCGGTGCTGACGGGTCAAATCCGGCAGGCGCTTCATTCTCTATCAGTGCGACTTGCAGACCTTGTTTTGCCAGTCCCAGCGCCGCGGCTGCGCCGACCATGCCGCCGCCGACAATTACTGCATCAAATGTCTTCTCAGAATTATTCATTTTATTCCGGCTTTCTGTTCAGTTCATTATGCGAAGTGTACCGGATTTTTATGTCAGCATCAGGGCCTAAGCTGCTTTCCTGCACTGGTCAGCACCGGAGTGAGGGTTTACAATAGCGCCCCTGAACTATGCTATGCACTGCGGCATTGCCGATCTCACGTTCCCCGTATTGAGTACTGACACGCTGATGACTAAAAAACTGCACATAAAAACCTGGGGCTGCCAGATGAATGAATATGATTCATCCAAGATGGCTGACCTTCTCGACAGCACCCATGGTTACCAGCTGACGGATAACGCTGAAGAAGCAGACATTCTGCTGCTGAACACCTGCTCAATCAGGGAAAAAGCGCAGGAGAAAGTCTTCAGCCTGCTCGGACACTGGAAATTACTGAAGAAGAAAAATCCGGATATCATTATCGGCGTCGGTGGCTGCGTAGCCTCGCAGGAAGGCGAAATGCTGCGTAAACGCGCGCCTTGTGTTGATATCGTCTTCGGCCCGCAAACCCTGCACCGCTTGCCAGAAATGGTGAACCATGTGCGTGGCACTAAAAGTCCTGTCGTCGATATCAGTTTCCCTGAAATCGAAAAATTTGACCGGCTGCCGGAACCGCGCGCCGACGGCCCGACCGCTTTCGTTTCCATCATGGAAGGCTGCAACAAATATTGCAGCTTCTGTGTGGTGCCTTATACCCGCGGCGAAGAAGTCAGCCGCCCGTGCGATGACGTGCTGTTCGAAGTCGCCCAGCTGGCCGCGCAAGGCGTACGTGAAGTCAATCTGCTGGGCCAGAACGTCAATGCGTATCGCGGCGATTCTTTTGACGGCGGCATCTGCACCTTCGCTGAGCTGCTGCGTCTGGTGGCGGCCATTGACGGCATCGACCGTATCCGTTTCACCACCAGTCACCCGGTCGAATTTACCGATGACATTATCGATGTGTACAAAGACACGCCGGAAGTGGTGAGCTTCCTGCATCTGCCGATTCAGAGCGGTTCCGACCGCATTCTTACCATGATGAAACGCCCTCATACGGTGCTGGAATACAAATCGACGATCCGTAAGTTACGCGCTGCGCGTCCTGATATTCATTTCAGTTCAGATTTCATCATTGGCTTCCCTGGCGAAACCAATGATGATTTTGAGCGCACAATGGATTTGATCGCACAGGTCAATTACGACGTCAGTTTCAGCTTCATCTACTCTCCGCGCCCTGGTACACCGGCGGCGGACATGGTGGATGATGTGAGCATGGACGAGAAGAAACAGCGTCTGGCGTTGTTGCAGGACAGAATCACTCAGCAGGTCATGCGTTTCAGCCGCGCCACGCTGGGCACCGTTCAGCGCATTCTGGTGGAAGGCACGTCCCGCAAGGATATTATGGAGCTGACCGGGCGTACCGAATGTAACCGCGTGGTCAACTTCGAAGGCACACCGGATATGATCGGTAAGTTCGTGGATGTCGAAATTGTCGATGTGTATGCCAACTCGCTGCGCGGTGTGGTTGTCCGCACCGAAGAACAGATGGCGCTGCGCCTGCATGAATCTCCGCAATCGGTCATCGAACGTACCCGTAAAGAAAATGAATTGGGCGTTGGAATGTATCAACCCTGAACCATAGTAATGATGTATGACCCGATATCGACAGGGCGCTCCGGCGTCCTGTTTCTTTTGAGATTTTCGCTAATACCTTCATCACAAGGGTTTAATTTTCCAGCAAAGGCCGCATATCCGGATGAAGGTCCCTGCAACTGCTGCCACGGCGCAGCATATTTTGCCAAGGGCATGTATTATTAAGTCAGGTATGGTTGACGGCTGAAAGCAGTGATCAGCCGGGTGCTTCATAAAACGTACCCGAAATAATTCGAGTTGCAGAAAGTCGAGTGAATGCAGCTAACACACTCTGTAGCTTCAGTATGAAGGGTAAACTGGTCCGAAGTGACCCAAAGGATTCGTTTGAACGTTGTAACACAAGAGATTTTACTGGAGCCCGAAGACAACCAGCGTTTGCTGAGCCTGTGCGGGCCGTTTGATGACAATATCAAACAACTGGAGCGCCGGTTGGGCGTTGAAATCAACCGTCGTGATAACGCGTTTAAATTGGTCGGAAAGAGTCTGCCTGTTGCGGCAGCCGCCGACATCCTGCGTGATTTATACGTAGACACTGCGCCGCTGCGGGGTGAAATCCAGGATATCGACCCTGAAAAAATCCATCTGGCGATCAAAGAAAGCCGGGTGCTGGAACAAACCGCAGAAAGCGTGCCGGATTTCGGCAAAGCGGTCATTATCAAAACCAAACGCGGGATGGTGAAGCCGCGTACGCCAAATCAGGCGCAATACATCGCTAATATCCTCGACCACGATATCACCTTCGGGATTGGTCCTGCCGGTACGGGTAAAACCTATCTGGCCGTGGCTGCTGCGGTGGATGCGCTGGAGCGTCAGGAAGTACGCCGTATTCTGCTGACCCGCCCTGCTGTTGAAGCCGGTGAAAAGCTGGGCTTCCTGCCGGGCGATCTCAGCCAGAAAGTCGACCCGTATCTGCGCCCGCTGTATGACGCATTATTCGAAATGCTCGGCTTTGAAAAAGTGGAAAAACTGATTGAGCGCAACGTCATTGAAGTCGCCCCGCTGGCTTACATGCGTGGCCGTACGCTGAACGACGCCTTTATTATTCTCGATGAAAGCCAGAACACCTCTATCGAACAGATGAAGATGTTCCTGACCCGTATTGGTTTTAACTCCAAAGCGGTGATCACCGGTGACGTCACGCAAATCGACTTGCCGCGTCATCAGAAATCAGGGCTACGTCATGCCATTGAAGTGCTGTCTTCCGTTGATGAACTCAGTTTCAACTTCTTCCACAGTGAGGACGTCGTCCGTCATCCGGTGGTGGCGCGCATTGTTGTCGCGTACGAAGCCTGGGAAGAAGAAGACCAAAAACGCCGTGATGCGATTGCCGCAGAGCGTAAACATGAACACCAGAACAGCTCAACACAACAGGCCGGTCAATGAATACGGTAATTCTCGATTTACAAATTGCCTGCGAAGAACCCGCAGGTTTACCGTCTGAAAATGACTTTCAAAAATGGCTCGAAGCTGTTCTTCCACAATTTCAGGAAGAATCGGAAGTGACCATCCGTCTGGTCGATATCCCCGAAAGTCATGAACTGAATATGACGTATCGTGGCATGGATAAACCGACCAACGTGTTATCCTTCCCGTTCGAAGCACCTCCGGGTATGGAGATGCCACTTCTTGGCGACCTGATTATTTGTCGTCAGGTCGTTGAGAAAGAAGCGAAAGAGCAGGATAAAGAACTTCTGGCCCACTGGGCGCATATGGTAATTCACGGCAGTTTGCATTTGCTGGGCTATGACCATATCGTTGACGAAGAAGCCGAAGAAATGGAATCGATTGAAACTGAAATTATGCAGGGTTTGGGTTATCCGGATCCGTACATTTCAGAGAAAGAAGACCACTGATTTATCAGTAAACTCGCGCAGCGCCTGCCCGGTGAAGGTTTATCATCCGCAGGCGTTTCGCATAATTTTCACTAACTACGAGTAAAAAAAACCAAACGCCATGAGCGATGACCATTCACAAAATAGTGACAGCCCCAGTCCCAAGAAGGGCTTCTTTTCCCTTATCCTTAGCCAGCTTTTTCACGGTGAACCTAAAAACCGTGGCGATCTGGTTGAGCTGATCCGTGATTCAGAACAAAACGATCTGATCGACCCCGATACCCGGGACATGCTGGAAGGCGTGATGGATATCGCCGAGCAGCGCGTGCGGGACATCATGATCCCCCGTTCCCAGATGATCACGCTAAAACGCAATCAGCCGCTGGAAGAGTGCCTCGATGTCATCATCGAATCCGCACACTCACGCTTCCCGGTGATCAGCGAAGATAAGGATCACATTGAAGGCATCCTGATGGCCAAAGACCTGTTGCCGTTTATGCGCACAGAGTCTGAACCCTTCAGCATCGATAAAGTGCTGAGAACCGCGGTCGTTGTTCCTGAAAGCAAACGCGTAGACCGCATGCTGAAAGAATTCCGCTCCCAGCGTTACCACATGGCGATTGTCGTGGATGAATTCGGCGGCGTTTCCGGTCTGGTCACCATCGAAGATATTCTCGAACTGATCGTCGGTGAAATCGATGATGAGTACGACGAAGCGGAAGATCTGGATATTCGCCAGCTCAGCCGTCATACGTATACCGTCCGCGCCCTCGCGCCGATTGAAGATTTCAATGAAGTGTTCCAGACCCACTACAGTGACGACGAAGTCGATACCATTGGTGGTCTGGTGATGCAGTCATTTGGCCATTTACCGGCGCGTGGCGAAAGCATTGAAATTGACGGTTACCTGTTCAAGGTTGCGATGGCCGACAGCCGCCGTATCATTCAGGTTCACGTAAAAATACCGGACGACGCGCCGCAACCGATACTGGAAGAATAATTCTCCATGGCAATTGCCTCTTTATATCAACGCCAGCGGGTTCGCGCCCTGCTGGCGCTCTTTTTCGGTGCCTGTGGCACGCTGTCATTTTCCCCTTATGACTTCTGGCCTGCGGCGATTATTTCGCTGTGCGGTCTGCTGGCATTAACGCTCGATCGCCGTCCGGGTCAGGCCGCGTTGATCGGCTTCTTCTGGGGGATGGGACTTTTTGGCAGCGGCGTAAACTGGGTGTATGTCAGTATCGCCACCTTTGGCGGCATGCCGGAAGCGATTAACCTTTTCCTCGTCGTGTTGCTGGCAGCCTATTTGTCGCTGTATACCATGCTGTTTGCCGGATTGTTCAGCAAACTGTGGCCAAAAACCACCTGGTGGAAACTGGCTCTTGGCGCGCCCGCCCTGTGGCAGATGACTGAATTTCTGCGCGGCTGGGTACTGACCGGTTTCCCGTGGCTACAGTTTGGTTACAGCCAAATCGATGGCCCGCTTAAAGGCCTTGCCCCCATCACTGGCGTCGATGGCATCACGATTTTGCTCACTTCGCTGAGCGGCCTGATTGTGTATGCGGTACATCAGCGTCGCATCACGCCGGGGCTCATTGCTGTTGCTATGTTGCTGCTGCCGTGGCCGTTGCGTTATATCCACTGGTATCAGGAACAGACCGATAAAACGGTCGATGTGGCACTGGTTCAGGGCAATATTCCGCAGTCGATGAAGTGGGATCCAAAGGCGCTGGAAAGTGCATTGCAGACCTATCTGGATCTCAGCCGTCCGTACGTGGGCAAATCCAGCATGATCATCTGGCCGGAATCGGCGATTTCAGACATTGAATCCGATCAGCAAGGTTTCCTGAGCATGGTAGATAATATCTATCGCTCACACGGCACCCAACTCATCACCGGCATTATCGATGCGCGCCGTAACGAAGAAGGCATGAAGGTGTATAACAGCGCCATCGTGCTCGGCGGGGAAAAGCCGTATCGCTATCCCGACGAAAATCGTTTCAACAAGCATCATCTGGTGCCGTTCGGTGAATTCGTGCCGCTTGAAACAATTCTTCGCCCTCTGGCACCGTTCTTTGATTTGCCGATGTCAGGACTTACCAGTGGTGATTACGTGCAGAAACCGCTGGTGGTCAGCGGCCTGAATCTGACCACGGCAATATGTTATGAAGTGGTCTTCGGTGAACAGGTGCGTGATAACCTGCAACCGGACACTAACTTCCTGCTGACGATTTCCAATGATGCCTGGTTCGGACATTCCATCGGCCCGTGGCAGCATTTCCAGATGGCACGTATGCGTTCGCTCGAACTGGGTCGCCCGTTACTGCGCAGCACCAACAACGGCATTACCGCCGTGGTGAATGCGCAGGGCGATGTGACACACGAAATCCCGCAATTCACCCGTCAGGTGCTGAACGTGAAAGTCACACCGACAACCGGTATGACACCGTATGCCCGGGTGGGCTGGTGGCCGGTATGGTTCGCAACAGTAGTGATGGCGGGCGCCGCCTTGTGGCTTGGCCGTCGTAAATCCTAAGTAAACGCATTTCGCAGTGAAAACAGGCACCTCCCGGTGCCTGTTCTTTTATGTCGCACCCTGTTCTGCCCCGCTCTTCCCGCTCCCTTTTACCTGCTGCCGATTGTTGAGACTACCGCATTTAGCGCTGCAGGAATGACGGCTAATGAAGTTAAATCAGGCTATCTGGCACGAGTCTTGCTACATCTGATTGAAAGATATCTGTTTAGTGATTTTTTGCGACGGGATGCATCATTTTGATACAAACAGGCTGATCCTCATGCACTTTTTCAGTGCACAGCCATTTGATTGCTTCGAATTGGTGCGCGTCTCGTCTCAAAAAAGAAACAATATGGTTTCATAATATTCACATTCAGCTATTTTCTAGCTTCATATGACGAGGCATTAGTACTTTCTGATCCCTGAGTTTGGATCCCTAATGACAGCAAGGAGTTGGACATGCAATTGCGCAAATTGGCATTATCAGTACTGTTGGCAAGCGTTACCGTAAGCAGCTTTGCTCACGCAGAGGAACTGACCGGTACCCTGAAAAAAATTAAAGACAACGGCGTTATCGTTGTGGGTCACCGCGAATCCTCAGTGCCCTTCTCTTATTACAATAACGAACAAAAAGTCGTGGGTTATTCACAGGACTACTCTGACGCTATCGTCGATGCCGTGAAGAAAAAACTCGACCTGCCAAACCTGCAAGTCAAGATGATGCCGATCACTTCCCAGAACCGTATCCCGCTGTTGCAAAATGGGACCTACGATTTTGAGTGCGGTTCAACCACCAACAATCTGGAACGTCAGCAACAGGCCGCGTTCTCTGACACCATCTTCGTGATTGGTACCCGCCTGCTGGTGAAAAAAGGCTCCGACATTAAAGATTTTGCTGATCTGAAAGGCAAAACTGTGGTGGTGACTTCCGGTACTACCTCAGAAGTGCTGCTCAACAAGCTTAACGAAGAGAAGAAACTGGATCTGCGCATCATCAGCGCGAAAGACCACGGTGACTCCTTCCGTACGCTGGAAACTGGCCGTGCTGTTGCCTTTATGATGGACGATGCCCTGCTGGCCGGTGAACGTGCTAAAGCCAAAAAACCTGATAACTGGGAAATCATCGGCACCCCGCAGTCCAAAGAAGCTTATGGCTGCATGATGCGTAAAGACGATGCGGAGTTCAAAAAACTGGTTGATGACACCATCGTGAAAGCGCAGACCTCCGGTGAAGCCACTAAATGGTTTGAAACCTGGTTCAAAAAACCAATTCCTCCGAAAAACCTGAACATGAACTTTGAACTGTCTGACGACATGAAAGCTCTGTTCAAAGCGCCAAACGATAAAGCGCTGTAAGAAATACCAGACAGACAGGTATAACCAAGAGAAGAGTGAAAAGTGACTAAAATATAAGGCTGGCCCACCAGCCTGTGATGATAAAGATGCGGGGTGGTCGTTCCCCACCCCGCGTTTCTTCCCATTCACTTTAGGCGGAATTACGTCATCACTCAGAGGGTAATTCATTACCCGTTTTACGGAGTTTTTATGTCAATAGATTGGAACTGGGGCATTTTTCTGCAACAAGCGCCCTTTGGCAATACCACTTATCTGGGCTGGATTTGGAATGGATTTCAGGTCACTGTCGCACTGTCAATTTGCGCATGGATCATCGCCTTCTTCGTCGGCTCTCTGTTCGGTATCTTACGTACCGTCCCCAATCGCGTCCTATCAGGCATTGGTACGTGTTACGTTGAGTTATTCCGTAACGTCCCATTGATCGTTCAGTTCTTCATCTGGTATCTGGTGGTCCCTGAATTACTGCCGGAAAATATCGGCATGTGGTTTAAATCTGAACTGGCGCCGGACGTGCAATTCTTCACCTCATCTGTGATTTGTCTCGGTTTGTTCACCGCTGCCCGCGTGTGCGAGCAGGTGCGTGCTGCGATTCAGTCACTGCCAAGCGGGCAACGCAACGCGGGACTGGCGATGGGTCTGACCCTGCCACAAACCTACCGTTATGTGCTTTTGCCGAATGCTTATCGCGTGATTGTGCCGCCGATGACTTCTGAGATGGTCAACCTTGTTAAAAACTCCGCCATCGCCTCGACGATTGGTCTGGTCGATATGGCGGCACAGGCCGGTAAATTGCTGGATTACTCCGCGCATGCGTATGAGTCTTTCACCGCGATTACCCTGGCTTATGTTCTGATTAATGCCGTCATCATGCTGCTGATGCACTTTGTAGAACGGAAAGTCCGCCTGCCGGGCAACATGGGAGGTAAATAAGCATGCATGAATTTGACTGGAGTTCTATTGGTCCCGGTCTGCCCTATCTGTGGCAAGGCATGGTCATTACGCTGAAGATTACGTCACTGGCGATTGTGGTCGGTATTTTGTGGGGCACGTTGCTGGCGGTGATGCGTTTATCGACGTTTAAACCGATCAGCTGGTTTGCTTCTGCCTACGTCAATCTGTTCCGTGCCGTTCCGCTGGTGATGGTGTTGTTGTGGTTCTATCTGATTGTGCCGGGCTTTTTACAGAAAGTGCTCGGGCTGTCACCGAAAACCGATATCCGCCTGATTTCAGCGATGGTGGCATTTGCGCTGTTTGAAGCGGCCTACTATTCCGAGATCATCCGCGCAGGCATTATCAGTATCGCCCGCGGCCAGTCTTCTGCCGCACTGGCGCTGGGTATGACGCAGTGGCAGTCGATGAAGCTGGTTATATTGCCGCAGGCTTTCCGCGCCATGGTGCCGCTGCTGCTGACACAGGCGATCGTATTATTCCAGGATACTTCGCTGGTGTACGTTCTGGGCCTCGCGGACTTCTTCCGCAGTGCATCCAACATTGGCGACCGCGACGGTACGCTGGTTGAGATGGTGCTGTTTGCAGGACTTATTTACTTTGTTATCAGCCTTTGTGCTTCCTTGCTGGTGCGTTATTTGAAGAAAAGGACCGTTTCATGATTTCACTGAAGAATGTTTCTAAATGGTACGGGCACTTTCAGGTGCTTACCGATTGCAGCACCGAAGTTAAAAAAGGTGAAGTTGTGGTGGTTTGCGGGCCTTCCGGCTCAGGTAAATCGACGCTGATCAAAACCGTTAACGGTCTGGAGCCGGTTCAGAAAGGCCAAATCCTGGTTAACGGCACGCCAGTGAATGATAAGAAAACCAATCTGGCGCAACTGCGTGCCAAAGTGGGCATGGTGTTCCAGCATTTTGAATTGTTCCCGCACCTTTCTATCATCGATAACCTGACGCTGGCACAGGTCAAGGTCCTGAAACGCGATAAAGCCGCAGCAAAAGACAAAGGCCTGAAATTACTGGATCGCGTCGGTTTATCCGCACATGCCAATAAGTTTCCGGGTCAGCTTTCCGGTGGTCAGCAGCAGCGTGTGGCGATTGCCCGTGCGTTATGTATGGATCCTATCGCCATGTTGTTTGACGAACCGACTTCTGCGCTTGATCCGGAAATGATCAACGAAGTGCTGGACGTGATGGTTGAACTGGCAAACGAAGGCATGACGATGATGGTGGTCACGCACGAAATGGGCTTCGCCCGTAAAGTGGCTAACCGCGTGATTTTCATGGATGAAGGTAAAATTGTGGAAGATCGTAATAAAGACGATTTCTTCAATAATCCGGAATCAGACCGTGCGCGGGACTTCCTGGCGAAAATCCTGCACTGATCAGACTAGTTCCAGCAACAGGAACAAATCAGCCCCGCATTTGCGGGGCTGATTATTGATAATCAAGGCTCAAACGGACGGCGCGTAAACTCTGTATGGCCGCACTTAGGACATTTGCTCAGAATTTCCGGCGTATACACCGCTAAATTGAAATGACAGTTTTCACAGACCAGATTCCCCAGCCCGACCACTTCCCCGCTGTGATAAATCCCGTGATGGCTGACATCTTTAAACACTTCTTTCCATTCCAGCTGGGTTTTGTCGGTCATATCCGCCAGCTCTTTCCACAGGCTTTCTTTAATCACCCGCATAAATACGCTGTCCGTGCCGTCATCTTCAGCTTCTGCTACTGCCTGCTGATTTTCAGAATAACTGCGCGCAAACTCATGCAGGTCGCGTCTTACCGCTGACGTTAGCTGTTCAATCTGGATTTCAGACAGTTTGCCTTCGTTTTGCAGCTCAATACGGGCATCCTGCACCAGCGCGCTGATATCACGTTCCCCATTTTTTAACCGTTCAGTGAGTGAAGCCACCAGCTGGCGGTAAGATTGCGTAATATTGCTCATAATTTCTTCTCCTTGAACTGACGTGATCATTTGCCCGACGAAAGCGCATTGACTTTATTTTAGCCGTAAATCCCTGATCCGTTGCGCAGATTATGTCGTGCCGGCTCGCAGATTATGAATATTGCGCCAATAGCGGACAGAAATCCCCTTTAGCCTTCGCTGGGTGTTGTTGCACCATCCGCTTATCAGCTATGCTATGCGGATCTTTTGATTAAAACTTTTTGAGCTACAGGCGTAGCTGTTTTCACTCACAGGACCACCGGCCGCCATGCAAGAGCAATACCGTCCAGAAGACATCGAGTCACACGTTCAGCTTCACTGGCAAGAGAAGCAAACCTTCAAAGTTACCGAACAGCCTGGCAAGGAGAAATACTACTGCCTCTCCATGTTGCCTTACCCGTCGGGTCGTCTCCATATGGGACACGTGCGCAACTACACCATCGGTGACGTGATTTCCCGTTATCAGCGTATGCTTGGCAAAAACGTTCTGCAGCCAATCGGCTGGGATGCTTTCGGCCTGCCTGCTGAAGGTGCTGCGGTGAAAAACAACACTGCGCCTGCTCCGTGGACGTACGAAAACATCGAATACATGAAGAACCAGCTTAAATTGCTGGGCTTCGGCTATGACTGGGATCGCGAAGTGGCGACCTGCAAACCGGATTATTATCGCTGGGAACAATGGTTCTTCACCAAGCTGTATGAAAAAGGCATGGTTTATAAGAAGACCTCCGCGGTGAACTGGTGCCCGCATGACCTGACTGTTCTGGCGAACGAACAGGTTATCGATGGCTGCTGCTGGCGTTGTGATACCAAAGTAGAACGCAAAGAAATCCCTCAGTGGTTTATCAAAATCACCGATTACGCCGATCAGCTGCTTAACGATCTGGACACGCTGGAAAGCTGGCCAGAGCAGGTTAAGACCATGCAGCGCAACTGGATTGGCCGTTCCGAAGGCGTGGAAATCACTTTTGACGTGGCAGACAGCGACGAAAAAGTGACGGTTTACACCACCCGTCCGGACACCTTCATGGGCGCGACTTATGTCGCCGTGGCTGCGGGTCATCCGCTGGCGCAACAGGGTGCACAAAACAATCCTGCCCTGACCGATTTCATCGATGAATGCCGCAATACCAAAGTTGCCGAAGCAGAAATGGCAACAATGGAGAAAAAAGGCATGGCAACCGGTCTGTTTGCTATTCACCCGCTGTCTGGTGAAAAGCTGCCAATCTGGGTCGCTAACTTCGTTCTGATGGAATACGGCACCGGCGCCGTGATGGCCGTTCCAGGTCACGACCAGCGTGACTGGGAATTCGCCACTAAATATGACCTGCAAATTAAACCGGTTATCCTGAATCTTGATGGCAGCCAGCCTGACGTCAGCGCAGAAGCGATGACAGAGAAAGGCACGCTGTTCAATTCAGGCGAATTTGACGGTCTGAGCCACGAAGACGGCTTTAATGCCATTGCCGACAAACTGGTTGCTCAGGGCGTAGGTCAGCGCAAAGTCAACTACCGCCTGCGCGACTGGGGTGTTTCCCGTCAGCGTTACTGGGGTGCACCAATCCCGATGATCACGCTGGAAGACGGTACCGTTATTCCTACACCAGAAGATCAACTGCCGGTTATTCTGCCGGAAGACGTCGTAATGGATGGTATCACCAGCCCGATCAAAGCCGATCCTGAGTGGGCGAAAACCACCGTGAACGGTATCCCTGGTCTGCGTGAAACCGACACCTTCGATACCTTCATGGAATCTTCCTGGTATTACGCGCGTTACACCTGCCCGCAATATGACGAAGGTATGCTGGATCCGGCTGCTGCCAACTACTGGCTGCCGGTTGATCAGTATGTCGGTGGTATCGAACACGCCATCATGCACCTGATGTATTTCCGCTTCTTCCACAAACTGATGCGTGACGCAGGTCTGGTTGATTCTGACGAACCGGCAAAACGTCTGCTGTGTCAGGGTATGGTTCTGGCTGACGCCTTCTACCACACCGGCAGCAACGGCGAACGTATCTGGGTTTCTCCGACAGATGCCACGGTTGAGCGTGACGAAAAAGGCCGCATTACTAAAGCCACTGATCCGCAGGGCCGCGAGCTGGTTTATGCCGGCATGAGCAAGATGTCCAAGTCTAAAAACAACGGCATCGACCCGCAGGTCATGGTAGATAAATACGGCGCCGATACTGTGCGTCTGTTTATGATGTTCGCTTCACCGGCTGAAATGACGCTGGAATGGCAGGAATCAGGCGTTGAAGGGGCAAACCGCTTCCTGAAACGCGTCTGGAAACTGGCCTTCGAGCACACTGCAAAAGGCGCTACCGTTGATCTGGACGCAGCTTCTCTGAACGAAGCGCAAAAAGATCTGCGTCGCGACCTGCACAAAACGATCGCTAAAGTGACCGATGATATCGGCCGTCGTCAGACCTTCAACACCGCTATTGCAGCCGTGATGGAGCTGATGAACAAGCTGGGGCGTGCGCCGCAAGAGACCGAACAGGATCGTGCGTTGCTGCAGGAAGCGTTGCTGGCGGTTGTGCGTATGCTTTATCCGTTCACTCCACACGTTTGCTTCACCCTCTGGCAGTCACTGAAAGGTGAAGGCGATGTCGATACCGCGCCGTGGCCACAGGCTGACGAAAAGGCAATGGTTGAAGACTCTAAGCTGGTCGTGGTACAGGTGAACGGTAAAGTGCGTGCTAAAATCACCGTAGCCGCTGATGCTACCGAGCAGCAAGTGCGCGAGCGTGCGGCAGAAGAGCATTTGGTCGCAAAATATCTGGATGGGGTTACGGTTCGCAAAGTAATCTACGTCCCGGGCAAACTTCTTAACCTGGTTGTAGGTTGAGTCAAGGAGGATCTGTGCGACATCCCTTAGTGACACTGCTGCTGACCGCCGCAGTTATGGTGACAGCAGGTTGCGGATTCCATTTACGTGGAAAAACCAACGTTCCCGACGAACTGCAAACAATCGTTTTAGACAGTGGGGATCCGTATGGTCCGATGACTCGTAATATCAGGACTCAGCTGCGTCTTAGCAATGTGACCATTGTTGATGATCCAACGACGCAGCAGCGTAAAGATATCCCGTCGCTGCGCATTGGTGCGGAATCCTATGGTCAGACGACTGCGTCGATCTTCCAGGACGGTAAAACCGCTGAGTACCAGATGGAAATGAACATCAATGCCACCGTACTGATGCCGGGTAAAGACATTTATCCACTCCACGTAAAAGTGTTCCGTTCGTTCTTTGACAACCCGTTAACGGCGCTGGCAAAAGATAATGAGCAGGACATTATTATCGAGGAAATGCGTCAGCAGGCTGCACAGCAACTGATCCGTAAGTTGCTGACCGTTCATGCGTCTGAACTGCATAAAGCTGAAGATGTCGGCGGACGTGAGGTAGAAGTCATTTCTACCAGTACATCCGCTGGCAGCAAGTCGTCTGAGGATACCAAAGAGGTACCACCAACGACGTCGTCCAGCACGTCTGTAAAATGATCCGAGTTTATCCGGAACAACTTGCCGCGCAGCTCCGTGAGGGGCTGCGCGCTTGTTATGTGTTATGTGGCAACGATCCTTTGTTGCTGCAGGAAAGTCAGGACAGCATCCGCAAAGCGGCGCAGCTGGCTAATTTCGAAGAGCATTACACCTTTATCATCGATAACCATACTGAATGGGAATCAATCTTCAGCATCTGCCAGGCGCTCAGCCTTTTCGCCAGCCGTCAGACCCTGATGCTTATCCTGCCCGAAAATGGTCCGACAGCGCCGGTTGCCGAACAACTCCTTAAGCTCACGACGTTATTGCATGATGACATCCTGCTGCTGTTACGCGGAACTAAGCTGACCAAAGCTCAGGAAAACAGTGCATGGTTTAAAGCGCTGAGTGACAAAGGCGTTTTCATCAGTTGCCAGACGCCCGAACAGGCTCAGTTGCCGCGCTGGGTTTCACGCCGTGCGAAAGAGTTATCTCTGGAGCTTGATGAGCCCGCCAACCAGCTTTTGTGTTACTGCTACGAAGGCAACCTTCTGGCGTTAGCGCAGTCTCTGGAGCGCCTCTCCCTGCTTTATCCGGATGGTAAACTCACGCTGCCACGCGTGGAAGAAGCCGTGAATGATGCTGCACATTTTACGCCATATCACTGGCTGGATGCTCTGCTTGCGGGTAAAAGTAAACGTGCCTGGCACATTTTGCGTCAGCTGCAACAGGAAGACAGCGAGCCGGTTATTTTACTGCGCACCGTGCAACGTGAACTTCTGATGCTGTTGAATCTGAAACGTAAAATGGATAACACGCCACTCCGCACATTGTTTGATCAGCAAAAAGTCTGGCAAAATCGCCGGGCACTGGTGACACAGGCACTGCAACGCTTATCGCTAGCGCAACTTTCTCAGGCCGTACGTTTACTGACTCAAATGGAGATTACGCTAAAACAAGATTACGGTCAGTCAGTCTGGTCGGAGCTTGAAAGCCTCTCCATGCTATTATGTGGAAAACCATTACCCACCCATTTCGCTGGTTTGGGTTCGTATTGAAGTCAGGTATCCGTTATGCCGCGTAACACCTCTCTTACTTCTTCCTCCGGCCCAGCACCGTTGCTGGCCTTTTTTGGCGGCACGTTCGATCCGATCCATTACGGTCATCTGAAACCGGTGGCCAGTCTGGCGAATATCGCCGGGTTTGATCAGGTTATCCTGCTGCCCAATAATGTCCCGCCGCATCGTCCGCAGCCCGAGGCCACGGCGCAACAACGCCTGCAGATGGTTGAGCTTGCCGTCGCCGCCGATCCGCTGTTTTCTGTTGATCCCCGCGAACTGATGGTGGATACGCCCTCCTACACCATCGAGACACTTGCAACGTTACGTAAAGAACATGGCGATGATTGCCCGCTGGCGTTTATCATTGGGCAGGATTCATTGCTGACGTTGCATAAATGGCACCGCTGGGCGTCACTGCTGGATTTCTGTCATCTGGTGGTGATGGCGCGTCCGGGATACAAAGAGCGTCTCGATACGCCAGAATTACAGAAATGGTATGACGCCCACCGGGTGACTGATGCTGAAAAGCTGAAACAGAAACCCTGCGGATTCATTTATCAGGCCAATACGCCCCTGCTGGATATTTCAGCGACAGAAATCCGGGAACGGCGCCATGCGGGGCTAGATTGCTCAGATTTACTGCCAGCAGCCGTTGAGCACTATATTGAATCGCAGGGCTTGTACCGCCAGTAGCGAACGCGTGCTATACTGCGCCGCTTAATTTCGGCTCTCGATAACGCTACGTGACTCACCAATACAATGTATTGATTGTTAAACGTTTTAGGCTGTTTTCCTGATAACCGCTATGTTTATCCATCATGAGACTGATTGTCGCTTCGGTGCCGCACCGGCGAACGTCTTGTGGTGTCAATTGTTTCAAACATCCCCAGGGGGAACCTTTGCAAGGTAAAGCGCTCCAAGATTTTGTTGTCGATAAAGTCGACGACCTGAAAGCACAAGACATCATTGCCATTGATGTTAAAGGTAAATCAAGCATCACTGACTGCATGATTATTTGTACCGGCACATCAAGCCGCCATGTTATGTCCATCGCCGGGCATTTGGTTGAAGAAATCAAAGCCGTCGGTCTCGATGCGATGGGCGTGAAAGGCATCAACGAAGCTGACTGGGTCGTTGTCGATCTGGGCGAAGTGATCGTTCATGTTATGCAGGAAGAAAGCCGTCAGTTGTATGAGCTTGAGAAACTCTGGGGCTGATGCGTGAAGCTGCAACTTGTCGCCGTCGGCACTAAAATGCCTGACTGGGTACAAACCGGTTTTAACGATTATCTGCACCGCTTTCCTAAAGACATGCCGTTTGAACTGACTGAGGTTCCGGCAGGGAAGCGCGGAAAGAACGCGGATATCAAACGCATTCTTGAGAAAGAAGGCGAGCTGATGCTGGCCGCGGTCGGAAAAGGGAATCGCATCGTGACGCTGGATATTCCAGGGACACCGTGGGAAACCCCGCAACTGGCGCAGCAACTGGAACGCTGGAAACAGGACGGACGTAATGTCAGCCTGCTGATCGGCGGTCCGGAAGGATTAGCTCCGGCCTGCAAGGCGGCGGCGGAACAGAGCTGGTCGCTCTCTCCGTTGACACTTCCTCACCCGCTGGTTCGGGTTCTGGTCGCGGAAAGTCTTTACCGTGCCTGGAGTATTACCACTAATCATCCATACCACCGCGAATAACGGGTGGTGAATGTCAGCAACATGAATTAAGTAGTGGGATGAAAATAGATCGTAACCCTTTTCGCGACTATACGGCTGAATCAGCCCTCTTTGTGCGCCGTGCACTGGTGGCGTTCATCGGCATTCTGCTACTTAGCGGTGTCCTGGCCTTCAATCTCTATAACCTGCAAATCGTCCGGTTTCAGGATTACCAAACCCGTTCCAACGATAACCGCATCAAGCTGGTGCCGATTGCGCCAAGCCGCGGGATTATCTATGACCGCAACGGCACCCCGCTGGCGCTGAACCGGACGATTTATCAGCTGGAACTGGTGCCGGAAAAGGTTGACGATTTGCAGGCCACGCTCGAAGGCCTCAGACCGATTGTTGATCTCACCGATGAAGATATCGAAAACTTCAAGAAAGAACGTCAGCGCTCGCGGCGTTTCACTTCAATAGCGGTAAAAACAGCCCTGACCGAAGTTCAGGTCGCGCGTTTCTCCGTGAACCAGTTTCATTTCCCCGGCGTTGAAGTCAAAGGCTATCAGCGTCGCTATTATCCTTACGGCTCTGCACTGACGCACGTGATCGGCTACGTGTCGAAAATTAACGACCGCGACGTAGAACGTCTGGATAAAGACGGTATTCTCGCCAACTACGCGGCGACGCACGACATTGGTAAGCTCGGCATTGAGCGTTATTACGAAGATACCCTGCACGGTAAAACCGGCTACGAAGAGGTAGAAGTTAATAACCGCGGCCGCGTTATCCGCCAGCTTCACGAAGAACCGCCTCAGGCGGGGAAAGATATTTACCTGACTATCGACCTGCCTTTGCAGCAATACATTGAAGTGTTGCTGACCGGCAGCCGTGCCGCGGTGGTGGTGACCGATCCACGCGATGGGGCGATCCGCGCGCTGGTGTCTAACCCAAGTTATGATCCGAACCTGTTTGTGGATGGCATCTCCAGTAAGGATTACAGCGGTCTTCTTAACGACCCGAACAAACCGCTGATTAACCGTACCACACAGGGTGTTTACCCGCCGGCCTCGACCGTGAAACCGTACATTTCAGTTTCAGCACTGACCTCGGGCGTAATCACTAAAAACACGTCGTTGTTCGATCCGGGCTGGTGGCAGTTGCCGGGATCTGACAAGCGTTATCGCGACTGGAAACACTGGGGTCATGGTCGTCTGAACGTCACCAAAGCACTTGAGGAATCGGCTGATACCTTCTTCTATCAGGTGGCTTATGATATGGGCATCGACCGTCTTTCCGAGTGGATGGGCAAATTTGGTTACGGACACTACAGCGGCATCGATTTATCGGAAGAACGCAGCGGTAATATGCCAAACCGTGACTGGAAGTTTAAACGCTTCAAAAAGCCGTGGTATCAGGGCGACACCATTCCGGTCGGTATCGGTCAGGGCTACTGGACAGCAACACCGGTCCAAATCATGAAGGCCATGACCACGCTGATTAATGACGGCAATGTCAAAACGCCGCATTTACTGCTGAGTACCAAAGTTGACGGGCAGCTCGTGCCTTATAAGCAACAGGAAACCACGCAAATTGGTGATATCCATTCCGGCTACTGGGAAATTGCCAAAGACGGGATGTACGGCGTAGCTAACCGACCAAACGGGACTGCGCGCAAATATTTTGCTGATGCGCCTTACAAAGCAGCGGCCAAATCGGGGACAGCACAAGTTTACGGTTTGAAAGCCAATGAAATCTATAATGCGCATAAAATCGCTGAGCATCTGCGTGACCATAAGCTGATGACCTCTTTCGCACCGTACGATAAACCGACCGTGGCCGTGGCCGTGGTGCTGGAGAACGGCGGTGCGGGTCCGGCAGTGGGGACCATTTCCCGCCAGATACTCGACCATATTTTACTGGGCGACAATACGACACAATTACCGGCTGACGCGCCAGCGCCGCCGGGAACCGAAGGTGATTAACCGTCAATGACTGAGAACCAACAGAAAAGATCATTGTGGTCGAAAATGCATATCGACCTGACGATGTTGCTGATCATACTTGCGCTGCTGACGTACAGTGCGTTTGTCATGTGGAGCGCCAGCGGTCAGGATATGGGCATGATGGAGCGTAAAATCGGCCAGATCCTGATGGGTCTGGTGATCATGCTGGTCATGGCGCAAATTCCCCCGCGCGTTTATGAAAGCTGGGCGCCCTATCTTTATATCTTCTGCGTTTTCCTGTTAGTGCTGGTAGATGCGTTCGGCAGTATCAGTAAAGGTGCGCAGCGCTGGCTGGATCTGGGGATTATCAAATTCCAGCCGTCGGAACTGGCGAAGATCGCCGTGCCGTTAATGGTCGCGCGCTTTATCAACCGCGACGTCTGTCCGCCGTCACTGAAAAATACCGCTATCGCACTGGCGCTGATTTTTATCCCTACCCTGCTGGTGGCCGCGCAGCCCGATCTCGGCACCTCGATTCTGATTGCCGCCTCAGGTCTGTTTGTGCTGTTTCTTTCCGGTATGAGCTGGAAACTGATCGCCGTCGCTGCCATTCTGGTTGCCGCGTTTATCCCGATTTTGTGGTTCTTCCTGATGCACGATTATCAGCGTGATCGCGTAATGATGCTCCTCGATCCGGAAAGCGATCCGCTGGGAGCCGGCTATCATATTATTCAGTCGAAAATTGCTATCGGTTCGGGCGGACTATCCGGTAAAGGCTGGCTGCACGGTACGCAGTCACAGCTGGAATTCCTGCCGGAACGACACACCGACTTTATCTTTGCCGTACTGGCCGAAGAACTGGGCCTGATTGGCGTGCTGGTGCTGCTGGGGCTGTACCTGTGCCTGATCATGCGTGGTCTGGTGATCGCCGCCAATGCGCAAACAACTTTCGGGCGTGTCATGTCCGGCGGACTGATGCTGATTCTGTTCGTTTATGTCTTTGTTAACATCGGCATGGTCAGTGGTATTGTCCCGGTAGTTGGGGTACCTTTGCCTCTGGTCAGCTATGGCGGGTCAGCACTCATCGTGCTAATGGCAGGGTTTGGTATCGTCATGTCGATACATACTCATCGAAAAATGTTGTCAAAAAATTTATAGAGGTGAGCAATGCGTAAGGAGTGGCTTGGAGCTGTCATTATCGGTTTGCTGTTAAGTGGTTGCGCCACTGAAGATACCCAGCAACAACAACCGGCACCGCAACAAGCCTATAACGGCCCTGTGGTGGAAATCGGCGGGGCTGATCCGCGTTACGAACCTTATAATCAGGGCACGATGCAGGATTATACCGTTAACGGTAAAACCTATAAGATCATCAAAGACCCGTCTAACTTCTCTCAGGTCGGTCAGGCTGCCTGGTACGGTCAGGAAAATGGCGGCAACACCACGGCAATCGGTGAAGAATTCGACCCGAGTGCCATGACCGCCGCGCACCCGACACTGCCGATCCCAAGCTATGTTCGCGTCACCAACATGGCAACAGGCCGTATGCTGGTTGTGCGTGTTAACGACCGTGGTCCTTATGTGCCGGGCAAAATCATTGACCTGTCACAGGCGGCCGCAGATCGCCTGAATCTGACCAACAGCACTAAAGTCCGTATCGATTTCATTAATGTGGCACAAGACGGCACATTGTCCGGACCGGGTACGATTGGTACGACTGTCGCTAAACAATCTTACGCCCTGCCGTCACGTCCAAGTTTAGGTGCCAGCAGCATGGGCACGCCAACGCTGAGCGCTCAACCGGTCGATACGTCAGATGTGCGTCCGATCAGCAACAGCACCCTGAGTAATCCGAATGCTGCGCCATTAACCAATGAAGAAGATAACAACGCCGCCGTAGCCTCTGCACCAGCAGCGACCACGATGTCCGGTAACAGCGGCAGCGGCGGATTTCTGAGTGCGCCAACACCTCTGCGTCAGGGGGTGTTAGAAGGCAGCGAACCGGTGGCAGCACCGGTTGCTGTCGCCAGTGCCGCGCCGGTAGCAGCAACTGCGGCCTCCGCAGCGCCTGCGCATACCACTGCCGTTCCTTCCTCGGGATTTATGGTACAGGTTGGCGCACTGAGCAATCCTCAGAATGCGCAACTGTGGCAAAAAAGCCTCAGCCAGCGTTTCTCTGTACCCGGTAAAGTCCAGGCCAATGGCAGCACCTATCGCGTGCAGCTTGGTCCGTTCAGCACCCGCCAGCAGGCAGAACAGCTGAAACAGCGACTGGCCAGCGAAGCCCAGCAGCAGTCTTTCGTCACTGCCAGTATGTAATTTAGAAATACGGGGCTGCGGCCCCGTTTTTATAAGTGCTCTGTCTAATAAGAGCTCTGTCTTATAAGTAAAAATCAGTAAGCGCCGGTAATCGAAGATGTCTGACTTATGACTCTTCTGCTATAGTGGCGCACGTTTATCACTTACTCCCACGGATGTTGTTGTCCCGATCATGAAACTTGTAAATACTTCACGTTTAGTCAAAAGCCTCGCATTTGGCACCGTAATCACTTTAAGTGCAGCGTCCGCCTATGCCGACGATGTTAATTTAAAAACAATGATCCCTGGCGTTCCGCAAATTGATGCTGAAGCCTATGTCCTGATCGACTACAACTCCGGTAAAGTTTTGGCAGAAATGAATGCCGACGCACGCCGCGACCCTGCCAGCCTGACAAAAATGATGACCAGTTATGTTATTGGTCAGTCTATTAAAGCCGGCAAAATCTCTCCAACCGATATCGTGACCGTCGGTCAGGACGCCTGGGCAACCGGCAATCCGGTGTTCAAAGGCTCTTCCCTGATGTTCTTAAAACCAGGCGATCGCGTGCCGGTTTCTGAACTGAACCGCGGTATTATCTTGCAATCAGGTAATGACGCCTGTGTGGCGATGGCCGACCATGTTGCCGGCAGCCAGGACGCTTTCGTCGCCATCATGAACAACTACGTGAACGCGCTGGGTCTGAAAAATACCCATTTCGGTACCGTTCATGGTCTTGATGCCGCCGGTCAGTACAGCTCCGCCCGTGATATGGCGCTGATTGGTCAGGCGCTGATCCGTGACGTGCCGGAAGAATACGCCACCTATAAAGAGAAAGAATTCACCTTCAACAATATCCGCCAGATGAACCGTAATGGTTTGCTGTGGGATAACAGTCTGAATGTTGACGGCATTAAAACCGGTCATACCGATTCAGCAGGTTACAACCTGGTGGCTTCCGCGACTGAAGGCCAGATGCGTCTGATCTCTGCCGTCATGGGCGGTCACACCTACAAAGGTCGTGAAGTTGAAAGTAAAAAGCTGCTGACCTGGGGCTTCCGCTTCTTCGAAACGGTTTCTCCGCTGAAAGCCGGGAAAGAGTTTGCCTCTGAGCCAGTCTGGTTTGGCGATACCGACCGTGTCGCGCTGGGTGTCGAAAAAGATGCATACCTGACCATCCCACGTGGCCGTATGAAAGACCTGAAAGCCAGCTACGTGCTGAACACTCCTGAACTGCACGCGCCGTTGCAGAAAAATCAGGTGGTTGGCTCAATCAACTTCCAGCTTGATGGTAAAACCATTGATGAGCGCCCTCTGGTGGTGATGAACGAAGTGAAAGAAGGCGGCTTCTTTGGTCGCATCGTGGATTACATCAAACTGATGTTCCACCACTGGTTCGGTTAAGTGGCTGCTTGAAAAAGTTTGCAACAATCCCCATATAACCGGTATAGATTATGGCTCCCGCTACGGCGGGAGTTATACTTTCAGAGACAAAACTTAATACGCTGTACAACACGCTGGAGTGCACATGAAAACCAAACTGAACGAACTGCTCGAATTCCCTTGTCCCTTTACTTACAAAGTAATGGGCCTGGCACAACCCGAGCTGGTGGACCAGGTTGTGGAAGTCGTGCAACGCCATGCGCCTGGTGACTACAATCCTCAGGTAAAACCGAGCAGTAAAGGGAATTATCACTCCGTTTCTATTACGATCACTGCCACCCACATCGATCAGGTCGAGACCCTGTACGATGAGCTGGGCAATATCGAAATTGTCCGCATGGTGCTGTAAGCCCTTTCTGACCGATACGCGCGGGAGCCACAACACTGTCGCGCGTTCTCCCCTTCCCTGACTGACGATAACTGCCGTGCAACCACATAACCCGCAAGAACGTATCGTACTGCGCCAGCTTGGCCTTCAGCCTTATGAGCCCGTTTCTCTGGCCATGCACCACTTCACTGAACACCGTAACGCTGACTCGCTTGACGAGATCTGGCTGGTTCAGCATCCGCGTGTCTTTACGCAGGGTCAGGCAGGCAAAGCTGAACATGTTCTGATGCCCGGCGATATTCCGGTTATCCAGAGTGATCGCGGCGGTCAGGTGACGTATCACGGTCCCGGTCAGCAGGTGATGTACGTGATGGTGGATCTCAAGCGCAAAAAGCTCGGCGTCCGCCAATTAGTCACCGCTATCGAACAAACGGTAGTGGATACGCTGGCGTATTTCTCTATCGACGCTTATCCGCGTGCTGACGCGCCGGGTGTCTATGTCGATGGCAAGAAGATTTGTTCGCTTGGTTTGCGCATTCGCAAAGGCTGTTCGTTACACGGTCTGGCTCTGAATATTGATATGGATCTGGAGCCGTTCCACCGGATCAATCCCTGCGGATATGCCGGTCTCGAAATGACTCAGGCCAGTCTGGAAATGCCGGGATTAACAGTCGATCAGGTCATGCCTGTTCTGGTGAAATCCTTTAACCATCGCCTTGATTATCAGCAGGTTGAATATCTGCCGTGGCAGATTGAACACTATTCCTCTTCAGCGGAATGATTTTCATCGATTCAAAACTGCGTCATAAAACCTGCTGCGAAAAAATATTTACACACCATTAACACCCTCTCTCCGGCAGGGGGTGCTTGTGGAAAAAGTTAATATTTTCAATCCACTGGAATCATTACAGGGTTGGTTTTTCGAGAATTATTCTTGTTTAAGGTTAAATAATTGCAGCATTTAGCACTTCAGGCCATGACGAAGGGCTGAACGCAGGGATGCTTCAATGATATAATTTCCGCATTATTTCTACTTTTTTTGATGAATCAGCCAGTTCATTGAATGTCCTGAAAAAACTCGGGTAACGAGTGACAAACCTGGAAGCTGCGAGATTATGAGTAAACCGATTCAGATGGAACGCGGCGTCAAATACCGCGATGCAGACAAGATGGCGTTAATCCCGGTGAAAACCGTGGTCAGTGACCGGCAGGAAATGTTACGTAAGCCGGCATGGATGAAAATCAAATTACCTGCCGACTCAACGAAAATTCAGGGCATTAAATCAGCGCTGCGCAAGAACGGCCTGCATTCTGTCTGTGAAGAAGCGGCTTGTCCTAACCTTTCCGAATGCTTCAACCACGGCACCGCGACCTTCATGATCCTGGGCGCTATTTGTACCCGTCGCTGCCCGTTCTGCGACGTGGCACATGGTCGTCCGACCGCACCAGACACCAATGAGCCAGAAAAACTGGCGCAAACCATCTCGGATATGGGTCTGCGTTATGTGGTTATCACCTCTGTTGACCGTGATGATCTGCGCGACGGCGGTGCTCAGCACTTTGCTGATTGTATTACGGCAATCCGCGCGAAAAACCCGACAATCAAAATCGAAACGCTGGTACCGGATTTCCGTGGCCGTATGGATCGCGCACTGGACATTCTCAATGCCAGCCCGCCGGATGTGTTTAACCACAATCTGGAAAACGTGCCACGCGTTTACCGTCAGGTTCGTCCTGGCGCGAACTACGAATGGTCACTGACCTTGCTGCAACGCTTTAAAGAAGCGCACCCGGAAATCCCAACCAAATCTGGCCTGATGGTCGGTCTGGGTGAAACCAACGAAGAAATCATCGAAGTGATGCGCGACCTGCGTCGCCATGGTGTGACCATGCTGACGCTCGGCCAGTATTTACAGCCAAGCCGTCACCACCTGCCGGTACAGCGTTACGTGAGCCCGGAAGAGTTTGACCAGATGAAAGAAGCGGCGATGGAAATGGGCTTCACCCATGCAGCCTGCGGTCCGTTCGTGCGTTCTTCTTATCACGCCGATCTGCAAGCCAAAGGCTTAGAAGTTAAATAAAGTCTGACGTGGTGCTCCGGCACTGCGTTTAATATTTTGTTACTTCTTATCGCCGAAAACAAAAAAGGTTGTTCGTGAGAACAACCTTTTTTCATGCCCGGAAAACGTGATTGAGTCAGACTCAGTCTTTGTGCTCTACGCGTTCAGCCGGTTTAGCTTCTGCTGTTTTTTCAGCAGCTGCCGGAGCCGGATCATCATTCATGGCTTTCTTGAAGCCACGCAGTGCTGCACCCAGGTCGCCGCCCAGAGAACGCAGTTTGCTGGTACCGAACAACAGGACGATCAGCACGCCGACCACCAACAATTTAGTAATACTTAGACCTTCCATACATACCTTCTTTACACTGAGTGCTGGAAAACAGCAGTGACAATTTGTCGTTATTAACGGCCATTCGCGACGTTAATACAACCCGAAAATGTAACAGAACGGATCCAGAACTGTGCGCATTATGACCATAGTGAGCTATTATGAGCGTGAATAGCCTGCTCATAAAGTAATTCTGTCTTTATTTACAGCAAAACCACTTCGACTTTGATTTCGACCCGTTTTACACGCCCGATTAGCCCGCCCGACCATGTGGTGTTTGAGGCGAAGAAAAACGGGCGGAACCGGGTTGAAATAGCAGAGTAAAACTATCGCTTTCCCGTGTTCTGCCCGCCGTTATCAGATGAAGCGGCTCAGGAATGCTTGCGTGCGAGGATGCTGGGGATTCACCAGCACCTCATCTGCCGCGCCCTGCTCAACCACCACCCCGCGATCCATAAACACCACTCGGTCCGCTGCTTCTTTCGCAAAACCGATTTCATGGGTGACCACAATCATGGTCAGCCCCTGCTGCGCCAGATCGCGCATAGTCGCAAGCACCTCGCCCACCAGTTCAGGGTCAAGCGCTGAAGTCGGTTCATCAAACAACATCAGTTTAGGTTTCACTGCCAGCGCACGGGCAATCGCGACGCGCTGTTGTTGTCCGCCGGAAAGATGGCGCGGATACGCATCGGCCTTATCGCTCAGCCCGACCTTTTGCAGCAACTCACGTGCATATTTCTCTGCGTCCTGACGGCTTTCTTTATGCACGCCAACCGGGGCTTCAATAATGTTTTGCAGCACGGTCATGTGCGGATAAAGATTGAATTGCTGAAACACCATGCCGATATCCCGGCGCTGACGCGCAATCGCCCGTTCAGGCAATTTATGCAAACGATCGCCGCGCAGCTCATAACCGATTTGCTCACCGCCCACCATAATAGAGCCGCGATCGATATCTTCCAGATGATTAATACAGCGCAGGAATGTCGATTTACCTGAGCCTGACGGCCCGAGTATCACCACCACTTCGCTGGGTTTCACATCCAGATCAATGCCTTTCAGCACTTCATTATCGCCGTAACTTTTATGCACGTTACGGGCTGTCACCAGCGATGCCGGTTCGGATGACTGTGCGTCGGATAATAGTTGACTCATAAGTCCTCCTTTCGGGCCAGACCCGGCGAGTTAATGATCGGCGCGGTTTTTTCTTCCGCATTACCCTGACGTCGCTTCGCATTAGGCAACGTCCGGCGCGTACCCCGGGAATAATAGCGTTCTATCGCCGACTGACCGAGATTGAGCAATGACGTGATAAACAGATACCAGATCACGGCCACCATCAGCATCGGTACCACTTCAAAGGTGCGGTTATAGATGGTTTGCACCGAATACAGCAAATCACCCATGGCGATAACACTGACCAGCGACGTCGCTTTAATCATGCTGATCAGCTGATTACCGGTCGGAGGGATAATCGAACGCATCGCCTGCGGAATGATGATCCGGCGCAACGCTCGACCACGGCTCATGCCGAACGCCTGCGCAGTTTCCGCCTGACCGTTATCCACCGATAACAAACCGGCGCGGATGATTTCCGCCATATACGCCGCTTCGTTCAGCGCCAGACCGGCAATCGCTGCCGTCAGCGGCGTGATCAGATCATTGGTATTCCAGCTCAAATATTGCGGACCAAACGGGATACCAATCACCACCCGAGGGAACAGCGTCGACATGTTGTACCAGAACAGCAATTGCACCAGCAGCGGCGTACCGCGGAAGAACCAGATGTACAACCCTGCCAATCTTCGCAGCAGCATGCTGTCGGACAATCGGGCAATCGCCAGCATCAGGCCGATGAAAACACCGAGCACCATTGAGACCACGGTAAGGCCGAGCGTGACGCCCAGGCCTTTGATGACTGTACCTTCCGTAAACCACTGCGCCACCACATGCCATTCGAAATTGGGATTGTGAGAGACAGCCCAGAGAACATCCGCGGCAATCAGCACCACCACTATCCAGGCAATCCAGCGACCGTAATTCCGCGGTGCATGGGAAAACTCAACGTTACGTCGTGGATCCTGCGTATAGTCGTCCTTGACTGCCGGCTTTGAACTATACGGTTTATCAGTCATTTAGCCTGCGCCTTTGCCAGGTTGATGCCCGGTGCCGGGATCATATTGCCTTCCAGCCCCCATTTTTTCATGATGATGGCGTAAGTGCCGTTATCGAACAATTTCTGATAACCGGCAAGGATCGCATCACGCACTGGAGAATCTTTGGCCACCACAGTGCCCTGGAAGATATCGCCAAATCCGTTGGATTTACCGGTGCCGGTCAGCTCAAGCTGGCCGTTGGCTTTTTCCACGAAATAGGTCAGCGGTGCCTGAGAAGAGAAGAACGCGTCGGAACGGTTTGAGCGCACAGCCAGAATTGACGTCGGCTGATCGCTGAAAGATTGCACAGTGACTGCCGGTTTACCGTCTTTCACACACACATCCGATTGCTTGCGGATAACCTGTTCAGCGGACCCGCCCGCCATGACAGCGATGCGTTTACCGCAGGTATCATCAAGAGAAGTGATCTTTTCCGGATTACCTTTGCGTACGCCGAACACCACGTATTCTTTCACAAAATCAATGAAATCATTTTTCGCCTGACGATCCGGATAGTCACCAATCGGGCCGATGCCCATCTGGTAACGACCTGCCGCCATACCGCTGAGGATGCCAGATAAACCGCTCACGGAAGCATGTTCAATTTTCACACCTAACACTTCGGCCAGCGCGTGTGCCAGATCGGCGCTTGCACCGTCCAGACCGTTTGCGCCGGTGACGATTTCATACGGAGGGAATGACCCGTTGTTCACCGACGTCATCACGCCTGACTTTTGAATATCCGCAGGTAATTTAGCGTGGATCGCCGGATCCATCGTCTGCGTCGGGATGGTCACATTTTCAGCAGCCCGGGCATTCATGGAAGATACGGAAAGTAATGCAGCAGTCAGAACAGCAGCCTGACGTAATTTTTTTGCCATCATTCTCTTATTTCCTCTGTCGAAAAAGTCGGTCTGTGAGTTTATGAATGTTGTGTATTTATAGTGAGTGCCTTCCGTGGCGGGATTCCGGATGCTTCTTTTCGAAGCTTTTACTATGGCTATTAAAAACAGCTTTAGCCTTTTATTTATAAAACAAACGCATTCCCTGGTGAGGGCGCGGTACTGCATGAAATCAGTGGCCGCCGTTGAGGACCGGCAGCGAAATCAGTCCTGACGCAATTGCGGTAAACCAAAGCGGCGATTTGCCAGCACCGGTAACACCTTGCGGGCATGTGCCAGACGATCTTTGTCCAGTTCGGCAAACACCAGCGCCGGGGCTTCTGCTGCGCGGGCAATGGCCACACCCAGCGGATCGACCACCATACTGTTGCCGATATTACGCTCGCCACACTCGCCCACTGCTACCATATAAGTGGTGTTTTCCAGTGCGCGCGCCGTGACCAGCACTTCCCAATGCATTTCTTTCAGCGGGCCTTTCACCCACGCGGCAGGCAGAACCAGCACGTCTGCGCCATCCAGCACCAGACGCCGCGCCAGTTCCGGGAAACGCACGTCATAACAGGTCATCAGGCCGACGTTAAAACCGGCGACATTGACCAGCGGCGGCACTTCATCGCCAGCCGTAACGTTTTTCGATTCCTGTGAAGAAAAGGCATCATAAAGATGCAGCTTCTGGTATTCAGAGATAATTTCGCCATTACGGATGGAAATCAGCACGTTATACGCACGACCGTCCGGTGCCGGCGTGTGCACGCTCATCATGGTGGTCATCTGATTGCCACGGCTGGCGGCGACCAGCTGGCTGACAAACGGGCCATCCAGAGGCTGAGCCGCTTTCAAAACCAGATCCGGATCGGTGATGTCGCGCGCCAGAATGCCTTCCGGCAATACCAGTAAATCCGCGCCCGCTTCCAGCGATTTCGCCATCAGCGAAAGACAAGTTTCGACGTTCGCTTCCCATTCGCGGGAAACGGCAAACTGACCTAATGCAACTTTCATCTTTACTCCCCTGTCGCCTGAGAGTTCAGGCAAGTGGTTAGATAGTATTGGCAAATTGCGGGAACAACTCCTGCGGCGTCAGGCGCTTAGCCGTCAGCCCCTGAGCATGTAATTCATGAGCAAAATCGTCGATCATTTTCTCGTTGGCCGCGTAACCGTTTGCATTCCAGTTCGCAGGTAAATCGATGACCGTACGACGTAAATCGTCCAGCAACCACGGTGTGGTATCGGCATATTTAGCACGCTTATCCATCCAGACCTGATAAGAACGGTCGATAATTTCGCTCAGTGCCTGCGGTAACCACGGGTGTTCTTCGGCCAGTGCGGGTTTGATCGCCAGCAGGTGAATGCCAGGGATGTAACCGACGCGATTAAAATAGGCCAGTTCGGCGGCACGGAAATCCGGCTGGAACTGACGAAAACCGGAGTCAGGCTTGAAGAAACCGTCAGGCATGAAGGGCGTGAAAATCGCGTCCAGCCAGCCTTCCTGCAACAACTCCATCATCGGGCGTTCTTCCGGCACCACTTCAATACGGCCTTCACGACCAAAACCGGCCAGACGATCCACAACCGGATGCGCTTCGGTCAGACGACCGACATACCAGTTCGCATCTTCAATGCCCACGCCTTCCAGCGCCAGCAACGTGCGGGTCCAGGTATTGCCGGAATCCTGCCAGCCGGTCAGTCCGATACGTTTACCTGCCAGCTGAGAAAGTTCGGTCAGCGGGCTGTCTTCGCGGGTGATAATGCAACGCTGGCGGAAACCGCGCATCAGGAAATGCGGTATCGCCAGCAAATCGGATTCGCCCCGCGCACGCCCTTGTGCGTAGCGGCTGAAAGAGACTTCACCCGCATCGTATTTATCGCTGCTGCCCAGATTATCGACCAGCGTACCCACGCGATCGATTTCAAGATTAAAGCCTTCCGGTTTGAGGTCGCCCAACGCCAGCGGCGTAAAATAATCCCAGTCACGAACTGCCAGCCTGATGGTAATCGTCACATCTGTCCCCTTAAGTGTCAGCATGGTTGATATGCAGAAAAACAACTGTGCGTTTACAAACCTTCCGGCAAACACACCAAATTCTTTTACGAAGGAGACCATCTTCATCGTAATGTGATTATTTTATCGCCTCCTCTGGCTAAGTTTGATACTAATGGCATAAATTAATATGTACAATAGATTCTTTGTTACTGAACAAAATGCGAGAAAATGGCAGAAAACCCCCTCGAAAAAACGCTGGATGCACAATGGTTAGCGACGCAATTACAGGATCGATCCATGCGGGGCATTGCAATTGAAACCGCGGCGATGATCCGCTCCGGCGTGATTGAAATCGGAACGCACCTGCCCGCCGTCCGCGAACTGGCACAGGCGCTGGGAGTCAGTCCGGCCACGGTATCCGCCGCCTGGGGGCAACTCCGCAGACAAAAAGTGATCGCCGGTCGCGGGCGTAACGGCGTCTGGGTGTGCGGGGACATGCTGTCGCCGAGACCGGCGCGGTTCGAGAAAATCGGCAATTTTGGCGAACATATCATTGCGGATCTGGCGCTGTCTTCGCCGGATCCTGAGCTGCTGCCAAACCTGCTCGAAGCCATGCAACATGGCGTTGGCGCTGATAATCTCAACAGTTATCAGCGTGAGGCCATCGCGCCGTCTTTGCTTGAAGCGGCTAAACACGACTGGCCTTATGACGCGCCGGCGTTTATGTCTGCGGATGGGGGTTTTGACGGGATGAACCTGACGCTGCAAACCTTGCTGATGCAGGGTTCCGTGGTGGCTATCGAAGATCCGACCGCTACCCGTTTGCTGGATATGCTGGACAATCTGGGCGCGCAGGTCATTGCAGTGAAATGTGATGAGTTCGGCCCGTTGCCGGAATCCCTGGCTCAGGCGCTGCTGAAAAATCCTTCCGCGTTTATTTATCAGCCCCGTACGCACTCACATTGCGGTCACGCCATCAATGCGGAGCGTTATGCTGCGCTGGCGGAAATTCTCAGCCAGAGCAATACGCTGATCATTGAAGATGACGGCATCGGACAATTGTCCTGTCATCCGCCGCTCAGTATGGGCAGTCGCCTGTCTGACCGGACGGTGCATGTCCGCTCTTATTCCAAAGCTTACGGGCCGGATTTGCGGCTGGCTGTTATTTCAGGATCGAAAGATTTAATCAAACAAATCAAATCATTCCGTAACTTTGGTGCCGGCTGGTCGAGCCGTATTTTACAGGAAGCACTGGCCTGGCTGATTAAAGATCCGAAAACGCAGGAAGGTATTTCGCACGCCAAAAGTGTGTATGCACAGCGCCGTAAAGCCATGTCCGATGCCTTACGCATACGCGGGATTAACATTCCCGAACGCGACGGGCTGGCGATGTGGATCCCGGTGCCATCGGAGCAGTTCGCACTGGTGACCATGGCTGCGCGGGGGATTGCCGTTCTTCCCGGCGAGCGCAGCCGCATCGGGCCGGGGCAGTTTATCCGTATCAGTACCAGTCAGATGAAACCGGAACAGGTTGATTTAATTGCCGATGCTTTGGTTCTGGCAATGGGTGCCTGATGACTTACCGTTTTTTTAGCAAATATTTCGGCGACTCTTCGTACTGCGCCCGCGCATAGAACTGGTGGGCGCGCACGCGGCGGGTATGGCTGTGAACTTCCATACGGTCACAGCCGCGCTCCGCCGCCAGCCGTTCTGCTTCATCCAGCAATTTCTGGCCGATACCGCCGCCACGACACTGGTCACTGACGCATAAATAGCTGATACGGCAGAATTCTCCGGCCAGGGCGATTTGCGGGATATAGTGCAACGAGATAAAACCCACCGCTTTGCCGTCTGCCTCAGCGACCAGCAGACAACTGTCCGGGTTCGTCGCCATTTTTACCACACGTTCTGCTATGGCTTCCGGCGTGTTGGGATAATCCAAATCGCCCAGCAATTGCGCCAGAATCTGCGCGTCTGAAACAACACCTTCTCTGATTAGCATGGCATTTTCCTGGTTACATACTGTTTCTGTATCGTGGCTACACAAGCCTCAGGACGCGAGGTAAACTTAGCGCCCGGCCCTTTCTGAATTCATCTGCTTTTTTAAGGCATTACTATGTTTAGCACCTTACTTGCAGTTTTTATTGGCGGTGGTATTGGCAGCGTGGTTCGCTGGTATGTCAGCCTCAAAATGAACGGGATGAGCCCGGTTCTGCCCGTGGGTACACTGACGGTGAATCTGGTCGGCGCTTTTATTATTGGTCTGTGTATCGCCCTTTTCACCCGTCTGACCCATATTGATCCGGTGTGGAAACTGCTGATCACCACCGGTTTTTGCGGCGGTTTAACCACCTTCTCCACCTTCTCACTGGAAGTCGTGTACATGTTACAGGATGGCCGTTTTGGTGCCGCCCTGCTTAATATGGCGCTCAATCTTGCCGGTTCCCTGGCCATGACGTTACTGGCCTTCATGCTGGTCAGCTGGTTCAGCGCGCACTGATACTATCTTCCGGCGATGCTTTTTTTATGACAAAAGGCATCGCTGCCCTAAATTTGTGACACAGGTTCTTATCCTTCCGACGTTTCTTAATGTTTCCTTCATCTTCTGTACCGATAATAGCGTCAGTTCACTCTGGTCTATTTTCGAGGTATGGCATGTTTTCTGTTCCAAAAACGTCTTCTGAGCTTCTGGTTGTTGCTCTCTGTATTCTGACTGTTGTCGCTTTTTTACAGGCATACTTTGCCTGAATAACAATGCCTTGCCCGTAGTGTTATCACTTCTCCCTTTTCCGTAAGCGGCGCATTCCTCTGGGTTGCGCCGTTTGCATTTCAGCGTCGTGCGTAATGGCGCTGAAACTAAACGTCACTTTTCATTCCATTCATAATACAAATATTTACCTGTTCCTCCTTATTGCCTATACTTGAGAATGATCGTTCACAGTCACTGTCCGCAAAATTCTCAGGTAAATCATGCTTCACCCACAACAATGCAGTAAAGACGCGCGCATCAGCGCACGGCGCGACCAGATTATTGCCGCAGCACGCCTGTGTTTTCGCAAACACGGCTTTCACGGTGCCGGCATGGCTGAAATCGCTAAAACTTCACTGCTCAGCGTGGGACAGATTTACCGCTATTTCGCGAATAAAGACGCCATCATCGAAGAGATTGTGCGCCGCATCGTGATGAAAAAAATCAGTCTGATGACCGGCAATGCCCACAATCTGCAGCAGGTGGCACACAATCTGGCCTACCGCCGGATTGGCAATCTCAGCGCGCCTTATAAAGAAGAACTGTGCGTGGTTCAGCAAGAACAGGCAGAAATTGACCACGCATTAATGCTGGAAGTGGCCGCAGAAGCCACACGCAATCCTGTCGTGGAAAAAATCTGGCGCGACTCTGAAAAACAATTGTTCAACGAAGCAAAGTCTCTTCTCAGTGCCACTTTCCCGCAATTTTCAGAAGCTGAAATGACGGCCAAAGTGGAAACTTTAGCAGTGATTTGTGAAGGCACCGCATTTCGTCGACTGACGACAATTCACGCCGACGCGGAGCTTCTGGAAGCCATCTACCATCGCTACTTCCAGAGCCTCTTCGAAACGGATTTAATCACCAGCAAACCGGAATAAACCTTTACCATGAGCGCTCATCTGCAAGAAAAACGCCTCGGTTATGCCCTGGTGCTAGGCTCCCTCGCCGCACTGGGTCCCTTATGCACCGATTTATACCTTCCCGCTCTGCCAGAAATGGCAGGCGATCTGAATACCACAACCGCCAGCGCGCAACTTAGTCTGACCGCCGGTTTACTCGGCCTCGGTTTCGGCCAGTTACTGTTTGGCCCGCTGAGTGACCGCTATGGCCGTATGCGACCTTTATTATGGTCACTGGCTTTATTGCTGGCCGCGTCAGTTTGGTGCGCCGTGGCGCAGGATATCAGTCAGCTGATTGTCGCCCGTCTTTTACAAGGGATCGCCGGTGCCGGAGGTGCCGTGTTGTCACGCGCAGTCGCGAGGGATTTATATAACGGACATGAGCTGACACGTTTTTTTGCGTTGCTGATGCTGGTCAACGGGCTGGCACCGATTATCGCGCCGGTACTTGGCGGCGCCTTACTGAACTGGGTGAACTGGCGGGGAATATTCGGCGTACTGGCGTTCATTGCCATCTTACTGTTCAGCTTCTCATCGCTGAAACTGCATGAAACCTTAGCCCCCGAACGCCGTTCGCAGGGCGGCATTTTCAGCATGTTAGGCTCGGTATTTGGACTGCTGAAACACCGTCCGTTTATGGGTTTGTGCCTGACACAGGGCTTTATCATGGCAGGAATGTTTGCGTATATCGGCGCATCACCGTTTGTGCTGCAACAGATTTACCATCTCAGCCCGCAGATGTTCAGCCTGTGCTTTGCAATAAACGGCATCGGACTGGTAATTTCTGCCCAGGTGTCTACCCGCCTGAGCCGTCGTTTTGGTGAACTGGCTCTGGTGAAAGCCGGTTTAGGTATCGCCTCTGTGGCATCCGTTGCACTGGTCATCGCTGCAAGCCTTAACGCGCCGCTGGTGATGCTGCTGATCCCGCTGTTCTTCTCAGTGATGGTGATAGGAATTATCGGCCCGAATGCCGGATCACTGGCGATGCAAAGTCAGGGGAAAAACGCAGGCAGCGCTTCTGCACTGCTCGGGGTTTGTATGTTTGCGCTTGGCGCACTGGCGGTGCCGGTGACCGGCTTTGGCAGCCAGCCCGCGCTGTCGATGGGGCTGACCATTCTTGGCTGCTACGCGATTGCTATCCTGATGTTCGTGATTCTGGTCCGCAAACCGGCGTAAACATTTCACGAATGACAGGCAAAAAAAAACCCGCTTCGGCGGGTTTTTTAGAATTCGGCTAAAGTCAGATAGCGATAACGTTAGCAGCCGACGGGCCTTTGGCACCATTGGTGATTTCGAACTCTACGCGCTGGCCTTCAGCAAGGGTCTTGAAACCGTTGCTGGAAATAGCAGAGAAATGAACGAAAACATCTTTGCTGCCATCTTCAGGGGTAATGAAACCAAAACCTTTAGATTCATTGAACCACTTAACGCTACCTTTAATCTTAGACATCAAACTTACCTTTACGTGAATGTTGGACACAAAATGTGTGTCAAATACAGTACAGCAACAGATTTCACTTTTGTCCAGAATTCTGATGGTAATAAGCGATAAAGCTCTCACTCCTGGCTTTCTGTTGCTTTGTTCTGCTGTCAAAAAGGCCTTTAATCGCCTTATGACATCAACCGGTTAGAAGAATGAGTCGTCATCATTGTTGAAATCGTCAGTGTCGAAATCATCATTTCCAAAACCCAAATCCGAATTATCATTGCGCAGCGAGGCATCTTCCCAGGAAGGCTGACCGCTATCAAAACTCTGATTATTGTCGAGGAAACTGCTGTCAGCCGGATTGAGATCCTGCACTGGCGGCTCTTCGATAATATTGACGATTTCCTGCGGCTGGCTGTGATGGAACATGCCGGTCAGCATATCCGCCAGCACCACACCGCCCGCGACACCGGCGGCTGTGCGCAGTGCGCTGCCTAAAAAGCCCGGCTGCTGAGGTGCGGCCTGAGCCGGAGCCTGCTGCTGCGGCTGTGCAGCATATTGTTGTTGCTGAGGCTGACTGCCCCACCCTTGCGTACCGGGAATAGGCTGGCTGCCCTGCGACGCCTGGCGCTGTGGCGCAGCCTGGGAGGAGCCGCCGCCAAACAAACCAGCCAGAAAACCGCTGCTTTGCGGTTTTGCGGTTTGCGCCTGCTGTTGCAGCTGTTCATTCTGCTGTTGCAGTTCCTGCACCTGCGCATTGAGCTTGGTCAGCGCCGCTTCCTGAATAATCATCGCCTGCGCCATGTAATACGGGGCAGACGGTTGCTGACGAATATGGGCCTGAATCACACGCTCAGCTTCCGCATCACGCGGTGCTGTATTGGACTCAGCCTGTTGTAAGCGACTAAAAAGCCCGTCAATTAAACGCTGTTCTTCAGATTGCATAAATTCACCTTGTTGATGTTTCGCACGACGCCTTATACGGTATTCACCGGCGTGATAACTCTACAGTAATACAGTTACATTTTTGTATGAATTAACGGAGTGTCAACAAATGTGACGGAGGTAAAGTTGGTGCAGAAAACATGCGGAGGGATTGAAAATCCGCCTGCGGGACCACAGGCGGAATCATCAGACCTGAGAAGGACAGATGTCAGTCGTTACTTTTTCGGCGTCCAGCCCAGAATGAAATCCTGATCCGGCAGGTTAGTGAAGTTACGCACGATGTCGTGATACGTCTTCGCCGGATCCAAATCTTTGAACTGTTGCGGATAGATAAATTTCGCCAGATATTCCATGCCGACAATGTTGTAAGGATGGTTGTAGAACTGGTGATAAACGCCATACACATGGTTGGCGCTAACCGCCGGGATCTGCGCAACGCCGGTACGGGAGAGCAACACTTTGGCTTGTTTATCCACATCAGCTTCATTCGCGCCATAACCGAATGGCAGAATGTGCGTCACGGAACCGGAAGCCGGACGCGCAGAACCGGTCATGATGTAAACGTCCGGTTTCATGCTGATGACTTGTTCCAGAGAAACCGTGCCTGATGCGCCCGGCAGCAGTTTAGAACCAATATTATTGGCATCAACGGCCTGGATCAGTTTGCCCCAGCCTGCATTCCCATGGGTAAAGCAGCAGGAATCGTCACGCCCGGCAATCGGCTCAATGAACACATTTGGCCTGGTTTTAATCGCAGCGACGGCCTTCTGAATAGCCTGGAAGTGCTCATTATAAAACGCGGTATAGGCGCGGGCATTGTCTTCCTGATTCATCACTTTACCCAGCAGCTCAATGCTCGGCGCGGTATTTTTGGCCGGATCCAGTTCGTAATCCACGAACAGCACCGGAATATGCAGCGCAGCCAGTTTTTCCAGCACACCAGCCTGCGCCAGCGAGTCTTTGGCACGCGTCTGGGCAATCATCAGATCCGGTTTTTTGGCGATCACCGTTTCCAGATCCACCTGCCCCTTATCGCTGAATCCCATATCGAGGATTTTCGCTGAGTCAGGCCATTTGCTTTTCAGCATGTCCCAGGTGCCGCTGTCCGTTTTCTTCAGCAGGTTATTCCACGCCACCACATGCTGGAACGGATTGGCTTTGTCCAGAACGGCCAGCGCCAGCAGATCACGCCCGTCCTGCAAAATCACACGCTGCGGCGCTTTATCAATAGTGACCTTTTGCCCGGCCATATCGGTCACGGTCAGCGGATAGGTGGTAGCAAAAACGGAGAATGAGGCAGCCATCAGACCTGTAACAGACAGCACGCGAGCGGTGTTCTTTAACATGCGATTACCCGAAGATGAGAATGAATAAGAAATGATTTTGATAATTGTTATCAAGTAAGGCTGAAATAATAAACAAGGAAGGATTGGCGGGGCAATGTTTTTAGGGAGAATATTGGCGGTTAAAACATGTCGAAATATTAACGGGATACCGTAATGGCATCCCGTTTGGCTTAAGTCACCGAATCACTGCATCGGCTTTCTTTCTATGCTTTACGTCCAATGAAGTGCAACAGAAACTCACTCACCATCACGCGCTTAAACGCAGATTGCGCCTTGTCTGCCGCTGCGCTATGCCCCCCGTCGGTATTCTCATAAAAATACACATCCGGGATGCCCATTGCCTGCATTTTGGCGGTCATTTTACGTGCATGGTCAGGTCCGACGCGATCATCGCTGGTGGCAGTGGTTATCAGCACCGGCGGATATTTTTTCGTTGCATCAAGATTATGATACGGCGAAAACTCGCGGATAAACGCCCACTCTTCCGGCTTCTGCGGGTCGCCATATTCGGCAATCCACGAAGCGCCTGCCGAAATTTGCGTATAACGGTACATATCCAGCAGCGCAACTTCACAAACAATCGCCCCGAATAACTCCGGATAACGCGTCAGCATATTGCCGACCAGCAAACCACCGTTGCTGCCACCCTGCGCCGCAAGATGCGCCGGAGAGGTGATGTTGCTGGCGATGAGCGCTTTGGCGACCGAAGCGAAATCCTCATACGCGCGCAGACGTTTTTCTTTCAGTGCCGCTTTATGCCATTCCGGCCCGTATTCACCGCCGCCACGGATATTGGCGACCACAAAGACGCCGCCGCGATCCAGCCACGACACGCCGCTGACGCCGAGATAATACGGATCCAGCGAGACTTCAAAGCCGCCGTAACCATAAAGGAGCGTCGGATTTTGCCCGTTGTACACCACGTCTTTGCGACAGATAACAAAATACGGCACGCGTGTGCCGTCATCAGATTGCGCGAAATGCTGGCTGACCTGATAACGCGATGCATCAAAATGCGACGGATCCTGTTTCAGTAGTTCAGCCTCCACCTCCACGCCGTTATCCAGATTACCGAGTGATAAACTCGCCGGTTGCAGGAACCCGCTGACCGTCACGAAATATTCGTTGGTGTCGTCATCCACGCCCCAGGCATGAATTTTACTCAGCTCCGGCACCTTGCCGAACGGTTCACGCCGCCATTCACCGTTTTCCGGCGTCAGCACTTCGAGGCGGTTGACCACATCGTGCGTGATACTGAGGATGATGTGATCGCTGGTGAAGGAATAACCGTTTAGCTGGTCGCGGGTTGCCGTCACACCGCTGAGGGAGGAATGCGCCCCCGGCATAAACAGCGGTTTCAGCGCGCGCTCACCTGCCAGAAACGCCTCAAAGTTTACGGTCAGCAGCGAGCCGGAAGGCCAGGTTTCACCATTAATCTGCCATTCGCTGGAAGGCTGGATCAGCAGCCAGTCGCGCCAGGTACTGAATTTGGCATCCGTTGGCAGGTCAATCCGGGTCAGCTCTTTTTGCCCATTGAGCACAAAGGCCTCGCGGTGATAAAAGTCGATAACGCGCACCACAAAATCGCGTTCAAACCCTTTAAAACTGTCGTGATAACCGGCCGCCAGCATGTCTTTCTTATCGGCGCTGAATACCGTTTTGGCTTCTGAGAGCGGTGTGCCGCGCTGCCAGATTTTTACAATGCGCGGATAACCGGAATCGGTCAGCGAGCCTTCGCCAAAGTCGGTGGCGACAAACAGATGGTCGTGATCAATCCAGCCGGTACGGCTTTTGGCGACCGGCAGGAAAAATCCGTCAGAGACAAATTCCAGCGTCCGCAAATCAAACTCACGTACTTCAGAAGCATCGCCGCCATCCGGTGACAGAAAAATCAGCGCACGGTTAAAATCGGGCTTCAGCGCGAACACACCGTGATACACCCAGTCTTTGCCTTCGGCTTTGCCCAGCGCATCGATGTCCAGCACGGTTTCCCACTTCGGCTGCGGTTTACGAAACTCGTCGAGCGTGGTTCTGCGCAGTAATCCTTTGGGATTCTGTGCATCCTGCCAGAAGTTGTACCAGTCATTGCCGCACTTTGAGACGACCGGGATCTGCTCCGGAGAGTTCAGCCCTAGCAGCACTTTCTCGCGCAGAGGCGTAAATTCACTGCCTTGAGTGAAAGCCGCCAGTGTGATGGCATTTTGTTCGTGCGCCCATTCGAGCGCTTTTTCGTTACGCAATCCTTCCAGCCAGATGAAATCATCCTCCGGCACAGATAATGAATCAGTTGTCATGATGTTCAGCCCTGAAAATCAGAAAGGATTCAGAAATACCTGTTTTATCGTTGTCATTTCAAGTCTTTTTGCTTTCGTTTTTCATTTCCAGGGTTCGTTCCGAATAAATGCATTTTGTCCTAATTAATCCATTATGCGATCTGTGAAAGTTCTTCCTGCCTCTTTTGTGAGTCAGTTCAAGCATTGAACCTATCGGAACGCCTATAAAGAAATCATTACTTTGTGATGACAAAACATGACGGACTTATGAGTTAAAAAAGAGGCAGAAAGACTCACGAGAAATCAGACAGAAACACGAAAGGAGTGAGAATATGGAATGGAAAATCATAGATATCCTGAGTATCCCTCAGACGGGACTGAAGTATATCTGCATTCAGGCGTTCAGAAATCTGAAGCTGATCCTGTCTGTGGATAACGATTTTACCCTGAAAGCCGGTGATACCTTAGAGATCACGCCGGAAGGTTATTCCCTGAATCATCATCAGGCGCAAAGTCTGAAGATCCACAAGATGATGCCTTATTGTCAGCAACGCTGGCAGTCGCTTTCCATCCAGTAATTATTGAGAAATTAATGGAAAGAACAGAAAGACCGGTTTCTACACCGGTTTTTTTATTTGCTGTCTTCTTACATCGGAAAGACCATCATGCCCGCCAAATTCCTGCTGCGGAACCTCCTGCCAGCGGTCTTTGCGCGTCGCCTCATATTCCTGATTGAGCGGATAATAAATCCGGTTTTCCGGTTTATTGGCTTCACCCACGACCAGCAACCGCACTTCCTCATCCGTGTTATTGATGAAGGTATGGCAAATCCCCGTACCGTGCGGAAACGCCACTGCGTCACCTGCGTTCAGCCGGTGCAATGTGCCGTTGATCCAGGCATCAGGATGCCCTTCCAGCACATACACGAATTCGTCTTCTGCACTTTCCGCGTGGGCATAACAGGTGCGGCGGCCAGGCAACAGGCGTTCATGATGAATGCCAATACGCGTCAGTCCGAGCGTTTTGCCGAGCGGCGCGCCAATCGACATCAGCTCGTCATCGCCAGGATAATTGCCGTCGTCAGCGCCTTCGAGCTCAGTCCAGTGACGGATAAAATCAGGTCTTTCCTTGCTCATAAAACCTCCGAGTCAGTTTTAAACTCAGTAAAGTGAAGGAGACTTCTGCTGTATTGAATAAGAACTTTGGGTCTGAACCGTTTCTTTTGGCAAGCAGGCGAAGCGGATATGCATCGTTTCGCCGTCGTCACTTTCGCCCAGCGTCTGGAATTTGCCGCTGCAGAATTCGAAGATCTTCTTGTAAGTATCCGCGCGACGCTGGCGTTCAAGTATCGAAAACACTGACGTGGTATAGCTCGCCTCGCCCTGTGCAAATGATGCATCGTAATTCGCAGGCCGGTAAGTTTCAGCGCCAACGGGTTTATCTATTGATGAGCATCCTGCCAGAACACCCGTCACTGCAACTGCTGCCACCATCATTATTTTAATATTTTTCATTTTTCATCCGGGAAAATATTTGTTCATTCGTGTATGTCGTTATGTCGCTAATAGTGTATTCAGTATAGTCAGGCGACGGCTTCTGCCCTGCCCGCGCTGCCAATACTGTTTTTACCATTACGTTTTACATTCATCAGCGCACGTTCCGCTGTCGCCAGCCACTGATGATAATCCTCATGATGTTTCGATGTCGCCACACCAATACTCAATGAACACTGAAACCCTTCATCCTGCGATAAACGAATTTCAGACGTTTTCAGTAATAACCGGTAACCGACGGCATAAGCTTCTTCCTCCGAAACGCCCGGCAGAATAACCACAAATTCATCGCCACCCAGAATAGCTGGAAAATCATTCAGCCCCGTTTCCTGACGCAAAATAGCGGAAACCGATCGCAACACATAATCGCCCGCTTCGCGCCCGAACAGATCATTCACCATTTTCAGATCGTCCACGCCCAGCACCATCAGACAGGCCAGGTCATGTTTAGAACGTTCAAATTCCAGCATCAGTCGCCGGTCAAGTAACCTTCTGTTGGGCAAACCGAGAAATGGATCCATCAGCGCCGATTTCTCCAGCTCATGCTGTTTATCACGCAGCTTTCTTGAGATGGAATAATTGGCTGCGCTGAACGCAATAATGTAAATCGTCGAAAGAGGCAATGTCAGCCATAACGTCCGGTCAGTGACGGTGGTATAGAACGTCATCCCGGTGAATGGCCAGCAAACAATAAATCCGATGCAGTAAAACAGCGCAGCGCGGCGCAGTAACTGCCAGCCTCCGGCAGAGAACCGGTCAGCAATGAGAATTGAGGTGATCACCGCCGAGGGCAGCAAACAAACCCCCATCTGCGCCACCCACGCGCCACCGGCAATCGCATCAAACGCCAGATTTCGAAATTCAGCCTGATTGGGGTGTTTAGACCGCTGGGAAATCATCATCGCGACATGTGGCCAGACAAAGGCATTCAGCGTCAGCAAAGAGACCGCAATCCAGGAAGCCCCCCGTTCCAGAAGAACGGAAAGGATCGGGAAAAAGCACAGAAACGTGCCCAGCATGCGCATAAAGTACATTCGGCGTAAGAAGCGATCTGAACGCTCGCGAACAAGGCTTTCACCAGGAGAATAATATGGCATACCTGAAGCGACTCTTAAGTTGATATCTATTTATAGTAGTCGAGTTGCTTATGAGAGAGCTACAGAAAGCATGGGTTTCAATAGCCCGAACAGCGGGGTTTTTAGGCGTAAATCGGAGGGATTGATCGTTAATGCGCGAATTTAGGTTAAACAACGAAATCCTGACCAGCAATACCGGACAGGATTTGAGTGAACGCAGCCAAAAAACTGCGTCCTGAGGCAGGGTGGAAAATTATTTTGAGTACTGAGCGTCAGTCACTTTTTCCATCCACTCAACCGGGCTGCCGTTCAGAGATTCGGCAATCGCGATGTGGGTCATGGCATTTTCAGGAGTAGCACCGTGCCAGTGTTTTACGCCTTCCGGGATCCACACGATATCGCCGACGTTCATCTCACGGATCTCACCGCCTTCTTCCTGCAACCAGCCGCGCCCCTGCGTGATAATCAGCGTCTGACCCAGCGGATGCGTATGCCATGCGGTACGCGCACCCGGCTCGAAAGTCACTGTTGCACCGCCGACGCGGGCGGATTCTGTGCCGCTGAAAGGCGAATCGATACGCACCTTACCGGTGAAATAATTCTCCGGCCCTTTTTGTGAAGGCACAGAACCGCTTTTGGTGATTTTCATTTTATCAGTCATTTCATTCTCCGCTTCGGCACAGACTGTCGCTGGCCGTTTGATTGTCAGGTAACAATATCGCCCTTAGCGGGCAGCCACCAGAGGGCTAATCAGAATGGCGTTATGAATTTTATTCATGAATGACTTACGTTAAACCTCACAGGGAGGACTTTGCTTCTTTAGCAAAAAATAAACGCGAAATAATCAGAGCAAGCACTTAATAACGTGAAGGAATACGGTTAATCGTTTTTAAAATGCCTTTCTCCATAGCGATATAACCCCCTGTTTTCAGTTGCGCGAGAATTTTCATGATGGTACTTCGCGAAAGAAAGGTACGGTTCATCACATAGGACACAACGGTGATATTATTCCTGACCTCCTCCGGTTCATACATCAGCTCATACAGCTGATAACAAATAATTTCATACGAGGACAGCGCAGAAATCTTGGCGCAGTGATCATAAACCCGTGTGGCGGTATAAATTAATAACTGCGCCAGACTGCGCCATAAATTGTTTGCCGAAACAATCTGATTCGCCAGATCGACAGGCAGTGAACTGACCTGCGAATGTTCATGGATGCGGATAAAAAGATAATCCGGATCAGTATATTGGGTACTTATTCCAAATACATAGGGCGCGGATTCAGAATTTAATACCATGCCATCGATTTTACGGTGCAGCATCACGTTGCCGCTGTGTAATAAGAAGCAATTCTTTTGTTTATCAGCGGAATAACTCAGTGAGTCCCTGATATTCGTTTCGAGAATGTGTGAGTCCGGAGAAAGATGTTCGATTAACGTTTCAATTTCTTTCAGAGGCTTTTTGTCTCTGATACTGCAATTATCTGTAAAAAAAGGCTTTATATCTCGTTGCACGTGATTCCCTCCACGAATCTCCAGTACTACCAGGACTTTTCTTGCGCAGGGATTATGCGAAAACCCGTTAAATTATAAAGTTATTTATGGGTGTAAAATTACACTCATAAATATCTTGTATAGATCCTCACACTTCAATCAAAATCGCCGCCAGCAACCGCAGTCATAAGTATTTCCGCATCGGTTTATACCTTAGCGTTTTAGTAAGTTATTTAACTTTCAGCGGAGATTGCTTATGGATGCCGGCACTGCAAAAAAACATAACACATCATGGACACTTTGAATTTCAAAGTGATGGGATTTATTTACCCTAAATCCAGAACTTTATTTTCTTAGTCAGATTCATTCATTTAAAGGAATTATTATGAAAAAGAATTTAATCAGTCTCGCTGTTATTACTACCGCTATTTTTTGGGGTACTTCAGCGATGGCGGCAGGCGGTCAGGTGAACTTTACGGGTGAAATTATCGATGCCGGTTGCGACATCGTGAATACCCCAAGCTCTCCGCTGAATGTCGTCATGGGTCAGGTGGCAAAAAGTGAATTTACCGGGGCCGGTTCTACCGCTGCACCGACCAAATTCACCCTGGTGCTGACCAACTGCCCGGCAACTGTCTCTACGGCAAAGATTAAATTTGACGGTTCCAGTGTGAATGGCGATACCAGCCTGCTCGCACTGACTCAGCAAGCAGGCGTAGCGCAAAACGTGGCGATTCAACTGACCGATGACACCAATACTCTGGTGCCACTGTTCACTGAAACCAAAGCGTATCCGCTGACCAGCACCCAGGACAACAATCTGGATTTCATAGCACGTTACATCGCTACGTCCGACACTGTTAATCCGGGCCCTGCTAACTCCGTCGCGAATTTCTCTGTGATTTACAACTGATCCTTCGTCGCCCTTCACCGGGCGACTGAGTTTTACTTCTGGCCGGCAGACACTGCCGGCCAGTATTTCTACGTTATCGGAAATGCATTATGAAAATATTCCCATGCACATTACTGGCCGTGACGCTGGTATGCGCCACATCCGCACAGGCCGGGGTTGTCGTCGGCGGCACGCGTCTGATCTATGACGGTGGCAAGAAGGAGTCTTCACTGAGCGTCAGTAATCCGGACAAAAAACCTTACCTGATCCAGACCTGGGTAGAGGCCGCCGGAACGGGCGCTGAGAAAGCTCCTTTTATGGTCACACCGCCGCTGTTCCGCCTCAACAGCGGACAACAGAACGTGCTTCGCGTTGTTCAGGCCGGTGGCAATCTGCCGTCTGACAAAGAATCCCTGTATTGGATGAATATCAAATCCATTCCTGCGGCGGAAAGTAATGATCATCAAAACACATTACAGATTGCGGTGAAAACCCGCATCAAGCTGATTTACAGGCCAAAAGGCGTGACGGGTGTACCGGAATCCGTGACCGAAAAGCTTCACTGGCAGCGCAACGGGAATACCTTGCAGGTGAGCAATCCGACGCCGTTTTACATGAACTTTATGCAGGTGAAAGTGGGCGGAAAAGACGTGAAGGATGTGACGTTCGTCGCCCCCGGTGGCGCTGCCAGTTTCGCCCTGCCCGCTGGCGCGAATGCAGGTAGCGTCAGCTGGAAAATCATCAGTGATTACGGCGGTATCGGGGATGAGCATACCGCTGCCCTGTAATTCACTTTTGCAAAACCCGTCAGCACAAAACACCTGCGCCCAAACATAAATATGAAGCCAGAAGGCGGCGTTCTCAGCCCTTCCGGCAGGGGAATACACGGATGAATCGCCACAAACAACAGGGAAAGTCCCCATTTTTTCAGCCTTTGAACAGCCTCGCCTGTCTGATCGCCAGCCAGCTGGCCCTTTACGCAGGGACCTCTTTTGCCGTTCAGGCAGGTGAGACCTTTAACCCGGCATTGCTTGAGATTGAAAGCCCGGGTCAGGGCAGCACCGACCTGTCGGTATTTGAAACAAACTCAGGTCAGTTGCCCGGTACCTATCGCGTTGATATTTATCTCAACAATGAATTGCAGGATACCCGGGACGTGGAGTTCCATACGCAGAAAATGGCCGACGGCTCCACGGTTCTGGCGCCCTGCCTGACCCTCGCACAACTGGAAGACATGGGCATCAAAACGCCGCTGTTTCCTGAGCTGGGCAACGCGCAGACGCCCTGCGTCAATCTGGATGCCATCCCGCAGGGGAAAGCCGAATTTCGCTTCAGTGCGCAGCAACTGTTACTCAGCGTGCCGCAGGCGGCGATAACGCAGAAAGCCCGGGGAAATGTACCTGAAACTCAGTGGGATAACGGCATCACTGCCGCGTTGCTCAACTACAACCTGAGCGGCGCGGACAATTCTGCCCGCAGTCACACCGGCACTAACAGCAGTACGCAATACGCGAATTTGCGTCCCGGTCTGAATATCGGCCCGTGGCGGCTGCGTAATTACACCACCTGGGAGCATGACGGCAGCGGCAAAGATAAATGGGATACCGTTTATACCTACGCCACGCGCAGCCTTATTTCGCTGAAAAGTCAGATGACGATCGGGGACAGTTCTTCGCCCGGTGACATCTTTGACAGCGTGCCGTTTCGCGGCGTGCAGCTGGCATCCGACGATGACATGCTGCCGGAAAGTATGAAGGGATATGCGCCGGTAGTGCGGGGGATTGCGCGCACCAATGCGCAGGTCATCGTGCGCCAGAACGGCTACGTCATCTACCAAAGTTACGTTTCCCCCGGGGCATTTGAAATCGCGGATATGTTCCCGACCGGTGGCTCCGGCGATTTATACGTGACCATCAAAGAAGCCGATGGCAGCGAGCAGTTGCTGGTGGTGCCCTTCGCCTCATTGCCGGTGTTACAACGAGAGGGCCGCCTGAAATACAGTCTGACCGGCGGACAATATCGCGCGTATGACAACAATGTTGACGCGACACCTTTCGGCCAGGGGACGGCTATTTATGGTCTGCCTCATGGTCTGACGGCCTACGGCGGCAGCCAGTTCTCCAGTCACTATCAGTCGGTGACGCTGGGCATGGGCAAGAATCTGGGCGACTTCGGCGCCTTTTCCTCTGATCTGACGCACGCGTGGTCAGCGATGGAAAATCAGCCCCATGTCAGCGGTCAGTCCCTGCGGGTGCGCTACAGCAAAAACATCCTACAGACCGGCACTAACTTCGCGATTGCAGGTTACCGATACTCCACTGACGGTTATTACAACCTGCAGGAAGTGATGGATACCTGGCGGGATCAGAATGCTGAACTGCCTGCCGGACGACGCCGTAACCGCAGCGAAATGACCATGAGTCAAAACCTGTGGCAGGGTGCCGGGTCGTTTTCCCTGAGCTGGATTAGCGAGAATTACTGGAACAGCGGGCGTTCAATGCGCTCAGTCGGGGTAGGCTACAACAACAGCTGGCGCGGGATCAGTTACGGGCTCAATTACAGCTATAACGAAAATGCCAGCAGCAACAGTCACGATGGCACCGACGGAAAACGTGTTTACGACCGGGATCAAATCATCGGTTTCAACATCAGCGTGCCGTTAAGTTTATTCGATGCCCCGGTGTATGCCACTTACAGCTACAACACCAGCAAACAAGGAAATACCACGCATACTGTCGGGCTCAACGGTTCAGCGCTTGCTGCCAATAACCTTAACTGGAATGTGCAGGAAGGCTATGGCAGTCAGGGCACGGGAAACAGCGGCAATATGAACGCCGATTACCGGGGTACCTACGGCGAAATGACTGCGGGTTATGCCTATGACCAGAACAGTCGCCGCCTGAACTATGGCGTTCAGGGCGGCATTTTGGCTCATGAAAACGGCATCACGCTCGGTCAGCCGATGGGCGAAACCCTTGCGCTGGTTCAGGCTTCCGGTGCCAGCGGTGTCAGCATCAGCAATCAGCCTGGCGTAAAAACCGACTGGCGCGGTTATGCCATCGTTCCCTACAGCAGTCCGTACCGTAAGAATCTGGTGCAACTGGATACTGAAACATTGCCTGACGATGTTGAACTGCCACAGACCACGCAGACGGTGATCCCGACCCGCGGCGCGGTCGTGCGTGCCCGTTTTGCGGCAAGCGTGGGCCTGCGCATGATGATGACATTGCAGCGCCAGAATGGCTCCCCGGTACCTTTCGGTGCCACGGTCAGTGATACGGCGCAGAAAACCGCGCAGGGCTTTATTGTCGGCGACGCCGGACAGGTCTATCTGACCGGCATGGCAGAAAGCGGTTCGCTGCTGGCGAAATGGGGAAACACCCCGGCAGAACAGTGTGCCGTGCATTACAGCCTGGCAAAACCATCGACAGACTCAACAGGCGTTCAGGTGCTGAACGCGCAATGCAGGTAAGGGAAAGGATACCGATGATGAAAATAATCAAAAAAATAGTGATGCTGGCCGGTTTACTCGCCGGACTGAGTTTTCTTTCACCCGCTGCGCTGGCAGCCAATACCGGTTGCACCAGCTCGCCAGATATTCCGGGTGTCGCAACGCTCGGTAGTATCGCGGTGGATGCCAGTTTACCCGTTGGATCGACCATTCCAGGCACGGAGAAAGTGTTCGCTTTTGCCGGTAACTGCGCGGCAATCAGCGGCGTCCCTCAGGGCGCGGTGATCATCACCTGTTATTACGGTAGCGGGACAGAAATCAGCGGTATGCCCGGCGTTTATAATACCGGCGTCAGCGGCATTGGCATTACGCTGGTCAATTCCGCCGGACAACGTGTCGTGGGGGCGGGCACGAGCTGTGATACCCGCAACACGCCGCTGGGATATATTTCCAATACGCCCGGAAAAACATTTTCTGTCAGCATGACTCTGGCGCTGGTTAAAACGTCTGCCACCATCGGCACCGGCTCGCTTAACCAGTCGCAGACTAAATTCGGTATCGGCATGTATAACACCGGCTGGGGTCTGGGCAGTTCGACCGACAGCTCCGTTTCTTACGCGGGGAATATTATCTATCGAAGCGTTTCCTGCTCAACGGGAAGTACTGTCCCCGTTCCGCTGGGCGATATTCCGGTGAATGCCTTTACCGGCCCGGGTTCTACTGCAGGCGACAGAAACTTCCTCATTCCGGTGACCTGCGATAATCCGGTCAATATCACAATGAGCATGAGTTCCCCTGCCTATGCGTCTAAACCAGACGGCGTGATGGCTATCACCAGCGGCACCAACAATGCGACAGGCATTGGCGTACAAATGCTTTTCAATAATATGCCGGTGACGTTTGATAATTATTTTCAGGCTGGCGCTGTTTCAAACTCAGGTGGCACGCTGAACGCGGCATTTACTGCCCGCTATTATCAGGTCTCAGATGCGGTGATCCCGGGACAAGCCAATGCCTCCGCCACTGTCACACTGGCGTATCAATAATGAAAATGAACCTGCAAAGATTTAAAATCTTATTCGCATCCGGCTGTGCATTACCCGTAATTCTGTTTTCAAATCAGGTAAGGGCTACCGATCTCGTGAATATCAACGTCACGGGGAATATCGTTGCCGCGCCCTGCTCCGTCGATACCGGTTCGGTCAGCCGGACGGTAAACTTCGGGCAATTAATCGGAACAGATTTACGTACTGCGGGTGCCGCTTCGGACTGGAAGCCCTTTCAGGTCAGACTGAACAATTGTCCCGCGACCACCGTGAGTGCAACCGCCACCTTTAGCGGCGCAGTGTATCCGGGCGATCCTGCGCTCTTTCTTAACAGCGGCTCTGCCGCCAATGTGGCGATTCAGGTGGTGGATGACGCCACAAAATCCAGCGTAAAAGGCAGCGGCAGTACAATGACGGTCGGTATTGATCCGGTTCAGCACAACGCCATTTTCGCCCTGGCCGGACGGGTTATCGCCCCCGCGGGCAATGCCGGTACCGGGGATATTAACAGCGTGATGCTCATGACGTTTACTTATCAGTAACGGTTAAATCCACTGGCGCCGTGGTGCCCGACCTGCAGAGAATTGTGCTAAATTTAAAAGAATTCTCTGTCACCCTGGCACTTGCAATGAAAGACCCTACGACGCTGAAAAGTGAACACGATACAAGCCTACTCTATGCAACGGCTGCACTGTTTGAGAAACTCAGCCCGTATCTGGAATTCAATATAGTTCCTGCGCAGACGCGCTTTGATTTATTCAAAAACGGTACGTCATATTGTTATTTCGTCCGCAATGGCTGGTTCAGCATTCATCACAGTGCCGATCCTGTTTTACTTGGCACATTACAGTTACCGGGCATTATCGGTATAGGCGGTGCGATACCGGAATCAGCGGGTTTATATATTGAATCGAAGGTAGAATCAGAAGTGGCGATGACTACCGTTCCAGAAATGCACGCGTTAATTAATGAGCTTGATTTATGGGAGATGTTATCCAAACATATTTTCAGAATGACCGGCAGTATATTCACCAAAGGTGTATTGCTCACCGGTAATTCATCTTATGAAATCATTCGTTTTCATCTGATAGAACTGATGAATGAACCTGAGGAAATTCGTAATATTACCGTCGCCGTAACCTATGTTCAGCAAAAGACACGTCTTTCCCGCAGTACTATCATGAAAATGCTCGCCCAGTTAAAACAAGGTGGCTATGTCACCCTGGAAAACGGCATTCTCAAAAAAGTACATAAACTGCCTCTGAAATACTGAACAGTCAGTCAGCCTCCCTGCGCATTATCACGAATTATCCGGCATGGGTTGCCACAGGCGACTGCGCCCGCAGGTACAGAGCGGGTCACCACACTGCCAGCGCCAACCGTGCAACCATCACCCAGCGTCACGCCAGGCAAAATTATGCAACCGCCGCCAATCCAGACATCATTCCCGATACTCACCGGCTGTGCGCTGCCAATATGTTCACGCCGCAGATCAATATCCAGCGGATGTTGTGCGGTATAAATCTGCACGTCAGGCCCGATGAAAACGTTATTTCCTATCGTGACCGGTGCGCAATCGAGCAGAACAAAATTGAAATTGATGAAAACATTATTGCCGAGCGTGGTATTGATACCGTAATCAATGCGCATGCCTTTTTCGAAATGAACATTGCTGCCCACCTCACTAAAAATCGTTCTTATCAGCGCATCTTTCTCAGGCACCTGGCGGGCACTCAGCGCATTAAACTCATCCACTTTATCGCGGGTCTGATAACGAATTTCACGTAATTCCGCATCATTGATTTGGTAATCCAAACCTTGGATCATTTTTTCTAATTCACGCATTTATCACTCCCTGACCATACTAATACCCACAATGAACATCAGGTTAATTTACTGCCTGATATTACGCATTTTTTCCCGGATAGGGGATTTCTTTCGAGGAGTTATGACGATAACCGGAAGTGTCCGGCGGGGTGAGGCAAGGAAAGGCACATATATACACCATCCTGCTGCGCCGGATTTTTTGTGATCGGGATCACCCCGGACAAATGAGCCTTATTAAAGGGAAAAAATTTTACTTTTCAGTTTGCACTGAGTCCGGTCTGGCGTCAGGATTTACCCTGATTTCCCATTGGCAGTGATAAAGGCTTATCGATAATGACGACTCAGACACCTAAAACGCCGGTTGCGGCAGGGACAATTTTTAGCGCCGCCGGTCTGCAATTTCTGAATAAACTCGCGCAGAACAACACCCGTGACTGGTTTAAGGCTAATCAGGACGAATACGAGAACACGCTGAGAACCCCGGCGCTGCACTTTATCGAACAGATGCAGCCTGAGATTGTTGCTATTTCTCCAAGGCTGACTGCCGTCGCTAAGAAAGTCGGTGGCAGCCTGATGCGCCCGCAGCGCGACAGCCGGTTCAGCAAAGATAAAACGCCTTACAAGACCAATGTCGGCATTCAGTTTCGTCACTTTCAGGGCAAAGACGTTCACGCGCCCGGCCTCTATCTGCACATCGCCGAAGACGGCTGTTTTATTGCAGCGGGGATCTGGCATCCGGAATCAAAAGCCTTAAACGCCATTCGGGCTTGCATTGACGAGAACCCGAATGCCTATCAAAAAGCCCTTAAGACATTGCACGATAACGGGTTTGCGATGGATGGCGACAGCCTGGTCCGTCCGCCAAGAGGCTACGACAATAACCACCCGCTGTTAGCTGAATTAAAACGCAAAGATTATATCGCGATCAAAAATATCGCCTTTGAAGACTTGTGTAGGCCAGATGTTGTCGATTTTTGTGCAGAACAGTTCAGGCATTGCGCGCCACTGATGGCCTATTTATGTTTTGCGCTGGAACTCGATTTCTAAGGCAGTATTTCTAAGCCAGCAGGAAATGGCGTGATGCGTTCCGGAGACTTTTTCTGTCCTCGTTGTGAGGCCTTCGTGAAGGCTTCCGGTGATGACCTGTCGCTGGTATAAAGTAATCAACCGATACTGAAATGTGACCAGAAGGGAATTTGGGGTGACCGGACGCATTGATTACCAGATTGAAAAATACCATTTTTCTGAAGCGGCAGAATCCCCTCGCCTTATCCAGCAATGGAAAGATGTGATTGCCGAATGTCAGGAAAATAAGGCGGGCGCAGCAGAGCGCCTGCGTATCGCCCTGCTCAATGTGGACTATGTCACCAGCTTTGAGCTTCCTTTCCGGCTTTTGCTTACCCGCGCCCCCCAGCTCATTGACAGCGTGCGCGACGAATTGCAACTCAGTCAGAAAAATGTGCTGTTTAATGGCAAGCGCTTCGGCTGCGTTTACAGCCTCAAAATGGATCTGGGCGGGATACCCGATGAGTTTCAATACCGTCTTACGACCCGGATCCGGCGCGTTGATGCGACAGGAACAACGGAAGCCACTTACCGGGAAATAGCGCAACAAACCAAAGTGCCACGCGATCGTCTCCGGTTAGCACTGGAAGCCGGGCTGGAGGTCAATCCGCTGGACGGACTGTTCTGGTTCGGACTTCAGCGTATTGCGGCTGATGTTTTACGGCTGAGAAAAACGGGAATGGCGATAGCCACGGCTGAAGTAGAGGTATTTGATACGCTGACCGGGACGACAAGGCGCATTCCGGCGTACAGGCTGAAGGCGTAGTTATGCAGTCAACACTATGAATTTTAAACATTTAAGCTATCTATTGCTGGTAGCCGCAGCAGCTGGCAGCGCCTGTTTCCCCCACCCTTTTGTGATGTGGTTTTTAATCGTCAATCTGCTGACGCTGGTCTTCTACGGTGTGGACAAACGAGCCGCCTGTCACTCGACGAGCAGAGTTCCTGAATTCACCTTGCTGCTGCTTGGTTTTGCCGGTGGCTGGATTGGAGCGATTTTTGGCCAGCAGCTTTTTCGACATAAAACGAAAAAACAGCCTTTTAAAACCTGGTTCGCCATCAGTGTGATAGTGAATCTGGTGGTTGTGGCAGGTGTGAGCTGGCTGATGAAGGATTTATTTCTTTGAAATGGTACGCCCTACAGGAGTGAAATTTAAAAAACATCAAGTTGATAAATAATGATTTATTTTATGAACAAAAAATAACATACCCCCAATGATACCCCCAAATGTTTTTGCTTCAACTCAAAGGGGGTTTCTCTGCAGCTCTCGGGTACCTTAAGAGCGAACATCTGGTGTTCATAATGGTGCTTGCGTGCCAATTTCGACCATCAATTTAACACTCAATTATGGATTTCCTCTCCCCGAAAAATTCCCTATATATAACCAGAAAGTGGTTGGTTCGGTGGGTTCAGTCGGTTCACGTTCTTAATGCATTGATAAATATGACTAATATTTTCATTTTTGAACCGACCTTGGGGTGGGGTCATAAGACCAGTAAGTCGGTTCATCGCCCATGCGCTCAGAAAATTATAAACATAAAGACCCTGTCTATTTTGTCAGTATGGATTATAACACTCTATTTTTATTGGTTTTTACTGACACGTTTCCTGCGTCTAGATTCAACTAGCGGCATTTTCCCAATCCAATCATCAATTGCCTCTCTGTTGTATAAAATCTCACCTTCACCACTTGGATCGTCAATATCTAAAACTCTCTTATACTCGCGCCCCTCAACCCAAGAGGCCTCCAACGCTCGCTTTATTATTGATGGCTTTAATCCCGTAACCACAGACAGTAGCTCCTGAGACAGCCATTTATTCGTGTAAAGTTTCGGATTTAGGGCACCGGCCATACTTTCTCCTCGTATCTAATTCGCCAAATCATAGCCATTTTTTAACATCGGTTGGGTTTTGTTAAAGCATCCCAAGTCTATTACGATTACGTACATATCTAATTTACGACTCTCACATAAAAGGTAGTCCGAGGATATGCTTATCTCTAAAACCGAGGTAATGAAACTACTGCACATTAAGTCGGGGCATACGCTGTATCGTTATGAACGAGACAGGGGCTTTCCTCTACCAGTAAAGACGCATCCCACTTTCTATGTGCGAAAACATGTAATCAAATGGATCGAAAAGCAGAGTTTTACTGCCACTAGCGGTAGGCTTTGACTTATGTTTCTTGGGCAGTTGATGTTTAATAGCCGAGGTATATATGCCCCATGTAATGACGCCCGATTCGCTTGTTGATTTGAAATTCATCATGGCTGATACACGCTTTGATTCGTTCATCTATGAACGAATCAAAGCTGGCGATCTTCCAAAAGCGATCGTCATCCATGGCAGGGCAAGATGGTTGTATAGAGACTACTGCCAATTCAAAAACCGCCTGATGGGCGTCAAACCTGATTGAAAAATCTAGCTGAGGTGAGCGTGCAGGAAGAAATCTTAACTTTTAAAGAGGCTTGTTCATTTCTGAAAATTAGCCATAGCACCGGTTATGCATGGATTAAGGCATCCAGGTTGCGGGCCAGCAGAACGGGCATCGGAAAGAAGAAAGGCGACTATCGCATTCTCAAGTCCGATTGCATCGCTGCTGTCACCGATTGGGGCAACATTCAGTCAGCGGATGCATTCGTCACAAAAAAGACAGAACATTCTCCCCGCTCGGTAAAATCGATGGAACTTAGCACCGCATTTTCTTTGAGCCAGGTGCAAAAAGATTTAGACGACCTTCTTAAACAAAGGACGACCAGCAGACTCAGAAGATCCGAGAAAAGTTAAAGTCCGATTTATTAAACAGTAAGGATTGAATTGGGATTGAGTTTGAGAAAAGGCTTGAAAGGAATTACCCAGGCGCAACGTTCAGCGTTCGCCGAGCTGGCAGTGATGGGATGTCTGTGATGGGATGTCTGTGATGGGAGGTGCGGCGCGTGATAAAGAAGTGATCGATGTGATGCTACAGAATACGTGGGAAAGCGCGGATGACTGGTTTCAGCCTTAACCCAGTATCCGAAACCACTGAGCAAAAAACCATATATCTAATAATTTCAATAACGATAAAATGTATCACTTTTTAGAAAACACGTTTAGCGTCCTAATTAATCACCTCTTAGGGTAAATTAACAATGAGTTCAATGGAATCAACTCTTACCGAAGCTAATACTTCTTTTACTCAAAAATTTAGCATTTTCTACGATGCACAAGATAATGAGTTTAATGTTCATAAAATGAATGCCTATGATCTTGGTACATCCATTTTAGAAATAGCCAAGATGGTTTACAAGGCAGATGAACTTTTAAACGGTAAGGATAAATCTATTGAACTTCAGGTCACCGCACCGGCAAGGGAAGGATCTTTCGCTATCGATTTTCTTTTGAAAATTATTGATAGCAAATCCGTAAATGTTCTGAAATATCTTGGATTTAGCGAAGAGTCAGCGCATATAAAAAGTGGTGATGCTTTGACTGTAGCAAGATCACTCCGAGGCGAGAGAATTATAAGCATCGTTACAGAGACTGGTTCTGATATTGCAAAGATACAACTGGACGACAAAATAGTTGAATGTAATAAATTCGTTGCTGCTTTAGTTGCTAATGATGATATTAGGAAAGGTATGAATGAGGTTATTACTCAACCCCTGTCGGGAAAGGAAACTCCAGTTTTTCGTGTTGAAGTCAACGATGTTGAAGTTGTTAGATTAGAAGGTAGCACCACGCAGCAGTTTACCCCGCTGCCTAGAAACTCCCTTGCGCATTCAAAAAGCAAAACTGAAATTGCGAACGTTTCTATAACACAGATCAATTTTGAGGGGGCATCAGGTTGGAGAATGCTTTATGATGGCAAAGAGCGTGCTGTAAGGATGGATGACCAATCATTTATGACACGAATAAAAGATAACGCCAAAAGCTTCACCAAAGGCGACATGTTCGAAGTGCAACTTGAAATTATCGAAAAATCAACAGCTAAAAGCGATAGAACACAATTCGTAATTACAAATGTAATCAGGCATCGAGCCTTGGCTGAGCGGAAAATAGTCTAAATGTTAAATTTAGGAGCGCTACAAATAATCATAGGCATTGGTAGCTTAATCGCTATCAGTCCCTTTGCTGTGCGCTTTTTCCCTGCAATTTTCCATTTTTTGGTATGTAAAACCTACCCAGTTCAAAAAGTAACCATCCAACACAAGCATGATGGTGAAATAGTCAATTCCATTACTATCGACTTAAAATCATCAATACCTTTGGTAACCCAGTTGGCGCTTGCCGCCAAAAAAAGCGGAGATGCCAATGGCTGATGATAAAAATATTGGTTTTAAAACTGGCACTGGAGCAGCCACCGGCATCGGTGGGTTACTTTCGATCATGTGCCAGTTTTTACCGAAAGAATACGTCCAAAATGCATTAACTTTAGTGCCATTCATTAGCCCTTTATTGTCTCTCCTACTTATAATTGCACATAATAAATTAATAGAAGATCCTACCATTGTTGAAATGCGGGCAAAATTGAAACGCGATTTAAAGTATCTAAAAAAATTACAAGATGATACATATGCTGATGAAAGTACTAGAGCACAAGCAAAATTAGATTATTCATCGACCATGCTCCAAATAGCGAATTTGGGGAAAAGCTCAATATTGCTCAAGGATAGCACTCAGCCTACAAATGAATAGCATCCTAACCCGGCCACCGAGCCGGGTTTTTTGTGCCTGTAATCTGGCAGAATCACCACCCTGCACTATTCTCATACCAGCTGACGTAGAACAGCAAGCTTGCCAAGGCTATGTATGCCTATCTTCTGATAGCCCACCTTATACGTGGGTTCTTTTTTACCCATTGATTGCTTTTTCATCGCACTTAAGTAAAATTGACAATGGATGGAGTGACTACCTACCAGTACTAAGTAATGTTGATAACCTTGATATTTGCCCGCCGTTAACGCGGGCTTTTTTTTAGCTACAAAACAAAATACTTAAGCCAAATTTTAATTTTGAGCTATTGTTAAAATGTAGTTGTTCTCCTGAACCAAGCTAAATTTTTTGTGATGATTCACTGGCCCTCCTCCCGAGGGCTTTTTTTATGATTTACCTATCAGCAGGTCAATAGCTTTCCAAAATCTATCCTTGTGGTGCAGATGAACCACCTTTTGGTGCTTTTTCTCCAACTGAGTAATGATTGTTTCGACGCTTACTATCTTACCTTCCTCAAGTACCGTTATAACTGCCTCACCAATTTCCTGCCGTATTTGTGAATATTCTTCATCTGTAAGCATAAGCACCTCGAAATAGTTTTCGTGAGCCTAGCATAGGATGACTTGAAATAGGGAAAATTGGTGTGAATGTTCGGCATGGAGAGAAAGTTATTTGGCTGGTGTGGAAGGCCAAGATATATCCGGTGCAGTTGAAGTATCTACGCCATCAAGCGCATCCAGATAATCCAACCATGTATTGTATTGCGCCTTCTCTGTATCTTTCAGGCGGCCCATCGCTGCCTTCCCTGGCCACTGTTTGCTGTTCATGTATGCATTAGCTTCATCTATGCGATTTTGTTTTTCCGCATCTGCTGATGCTACCTGTTGTTCGTGCGACGGTGGCGGAATGTCGGCCCACTCAGGAAAACCGTCCGCTCCAGCTTCACGTATTTTCCCGGCTGGTGGGTTTTGGAAGGAAGCAAAAAGTTCTTCATCTACTTCAACCCCCTTAGCTGGCCACATCCCAGCGGCCTCATAATCAGCTTGCATATCTAAAGGATAAAAAGCATTGGTAACTGCATCGTACAAATATTTATTCATATTATTATCTCCCGATTGCTATCCAGTTTGCGCCGGCGCCTGTTCCGCTACCAACACGTGAACTCATCAAATAAAATCCAGTTAACCCTATAGCCGTTGTGGCGAATGCTGGGCAGTCATTCGCAGAGGCTGTAGCTGAGTCAAATGAGGTGGTAATTTTGAAACCCGCTTGAGTAAATGGGATTGGAAGTGAAATAGCTGTTGGATATTGTTGCGGACCGGATATAGAAACTCCGAACTGAATTATCGTTCCATCAGGAAACTTCACCCAACTACCTCCGGAGGTAAAATTTGCCATAGTTGGTATCTGGCCGGCACCATTGCCAGTGTTGAGCGTGGCGGCTGTACCAAGTCCCAGGTTAGACCTTGCTGTCGCAGCATTAGCCAAGTCAGATAAGTTACTGGTTTTCTGTGCTTCCCCAGTGATGCGCGAGTCATTACCAGCCGCTACCGTTCCTGCTGCAGTGCCTGTATTTAAAGGCGCGGAATTCCCTAACCCCAGATTGGTTCTTGCTGAAGCCTGGGCGGCTA